>USEY01000039.1 GCA_900553815.1 uncultured Bacteroides sp. | reverse complement strand
TTAATAAACAACTAATTTATGAATGTAATTCTGATTGCAGTGATTTCATTGGGAGCTATTGCATTGGTATCGGCTGTTGTGCTGTACGTAGCTTCAAAGAAATTCGCCGTGTATGAAGATCCGCGTATTGCCCAGGTGGCTGCTGTGCTTCCCCAGGCAAATTGCGGAGGATGTGGTTACCCGGGTTGTAGCGGATTTGCTGACGCTTGTGTCAAGGCCGGTTCGCTGGATGGTAAGCTTTGTCCGGTTGGTGGACAGCCAGTAATGGCAAAAGTGGCTGATATTTTGGGATTGGCTGCCGCAGCTTCCGAACCCAAAGTAGCAGTAGTGAGATGTAACGGTACGTGTGCTAACCGCCCCCGTACCAATCAGTACGACAGTGCCAAGAGTTGTGCCATTGCTTCTTCACTTTATGGAGGAGAAACCGGTTGCAGCTATGGCTGTCTGGGATGTGGTGACTGTGTGGGTGCTTGTAAGTTCGATGCCATTCACATGAATCCCGAAACAGGGCTTCCCGAAGTAGACGAGGCAAAGTGTACCGCTTGTGGTGCTTGTGCCAAGGCTTGTCCGAGAAACATTATCGAGATTCGTCCTCAGGGCAAGAAATCACGTCGTGTTTATGTACAGTGCGTCAATAAGGACAAGGGTGCAGTGGCACGCAAGGCTTGTACTGCTGCTTGTATAGGTTGCGGCAAGTGTGTGAAGGTATGTCCGTTCGAAGCCATAACCATGGAGAACAACCTGGCTTATATCGACCCCAACAAGTGTAAGTCTTGCCGCAAGTGCGAGGAAGCTTGTCCACAGGGTGCCATTATCGCACTGAATTTTCCGCCCCGTAAGCCTAAGACAGAAGAAGCAACTCCGGTAGCTGCTGCTCCTGCTACGGCCAAGGTGGCTGAAGGAGCTGAAACTCCCAAGAAAGAAGCATGATAAAATAAGAATCATAAACGACTAAATACAGATTTTGTATGTTGAAAACATTTTCAATCGGTGGTGTTCATCCACACGAAAATAAACTTTCAGCACATCAGCCCATCATTAAGGCCGAAGTACCTGCCAAGGCTGTCATTTTGTTGGGTCAGCATATAGGTGCGCCCGCGAAGCCTATCGTTGCCAAGGGCGATGTAGTGAAAGTGGGTACGAAGATTGCCGAACCGGGCGGTTTCGTATCAGCAGCCATCCATTCATCCGTAAGTGGTAAGGTGGCTAAGATAGATACTATTGTTGATGCCAGTGGTTATCCCAAACCTGCTATTTTCATTGATGTGGAGGGTGACGAATGGGAAGAGAGCATCGACCGTTCCGAGACATTGGTGAAGGAATGCAACCTGAGCTCGGAAGAAATTGTGCAGAAGATTGCCGATGCCGGTATTGTTGGTATGGGTGGAGCCTGCTTCCCCACACAGGTCAAGCTGTGTCCTCCTCCTACAGCCAAGGCAGAGTGTGTCATCATTAACGCCGTAGAGTGTGAACCTTATCTGACAGCCGACCACCAGCTGATGCTGGAACATGCGGAAGAAATCATGGTAGGTGTATCTATCCTGATGAAGGCTGTTAAGGTCAACAAGGCATTTATCGGAATTGAGAACAACAAGCCCGATGCCATCCAGCTGATGACCAAGACTGCTGCTTCCTACGCTGGTATTGAAGTAATTCCTTTGAAGGTGAAATATCCGCAAGGTGGTGAAAAGCAGCTTATTGATGCTATTATCAGCCGTCAGGTTGCTGCCGGTACTCTGCCTATCTCTACTGGTGCAGTAGTACAGAATGTCGGTACTGCTTTTGCCGTTTATCAGGCAGTGCAGAAGAACAAACCGCTTTTCGAACGTGTCATTACCGTGACCGGTAAGTCTTTGGCCAAACCTTCTAACTTCCTGGCTCGTATCGGAACTCCCATGAAGCAGCTTATTGATGCTTGTGGTGGTTTGCCCGAAGATACCGGTAAGATTATTGGTGGTGGTCCTATGATGGGTAAGGCATTGGTCAACACCGATGTACCTACCGCCAAGGGTAGCTCTGGTATTCTGATTATGAACAAAAAGGAAGCCAAGCGCGGAGAGGTTCAACCCTGTATCCGTTGTGCCAAGTGTGTGAGTGCCTGTCCTATGGGACTGGAGCCCTATCTGCTTGCTACCGTGTCGGCACATGGAGAGTTTGAAAGATTAGAGAAAGAAGATATCATGTCATGTATTGAGTGTGGTTCATGTCAGTTCACATGTCCCTCCAATCGTCCTATGCTCGACTTTATCCGTTTGGGCAAGGCTAAGGTTGGTGCAATCATACGTGCCCGTCAAGCAAAAAAATAAAGAAATATGGAAAATAAATTAATCGTATCCCTTTCACCTCACGTTCATGGAAATGACAGCGTGAAGAAGAACATGTACGGCGTACTTATTGCCCTGATTCCGGCATTTCTCGTATCGCTTTACTTTTTCGGGTTAGGTGCGCTTATTGTCACGCTTACTTCCGTAGTGGCCTGTCTGTTCTTTGAGTGGGCCATTGGCAAGTTCCTGATGAAGAAGCCTACCACTACCATTACCGACGGCTCTGCCATCATCACCGGTGTGCTGTTGGCATTCAACTTGCCTTCTAACCTGCCTATATGGATTATCATCCTCGGTGCCTTGTTTGCCATAGGTGTTGGCAAAATGTCATTCGGCGGTCTGGGTTGCAATCCTTTCAACCCCGCACTGGCTGGTCGTGTATTCCTGCTGCTCTCTTTCCCGGTTCAAATGACGACCTGGCCGGCTGTAGGTCAGCTTACTGCTTATACCGATGCTACCACTACCGCCACTCCGCTGGCCATCATGAAGGGTGTCATCAATGGTGCTCCGGGCTTTTCGCTCGACCAGCTGCCCGATTCTCTGCACCTGTTCATCGGTAACAATGCCGGCTGTCTGGGTGAGGTAAGTGCTTTGGCACTGTTGCTTGGCTTGGCTTACATGCTGTGGAAGAAAATTATTACCTGGCATATTCCGGTATCTATCTTTGTTACTGTGTTTGTTTTTGCCGGTATCATGCACTTGGTGAACCCCGAATTGTATGTTTCACCTCTTACGCAGCTTCTTTCCGGAGGTCTCATGCTGGGTGCCATCTTCATGGCGACAGACTATGTCACTTCACCTATGAGTCACAAGGGAATGTTGATTTACGGTGTTTGCATCGGTCTGTTGACAGTCATCATCCGTCTGTTTGGCGCATATCCCGAAGGTATGTCGTTCGCTATTCTTATTATGAATGCGTTCACGCCGCTCATCAATACGTATGTTAAACCTAAACGCTTTGGGGAGGTAGCAAAGAAGAAATGAAAAAGTTAGAATCATCCTTAAAGAATATGTTGCTGGTGCTTACGGGAGTCACGGTTATTTCCGTAGCGTTGCTGGCTTACGTCAATGAACTGACAAAGGAACCTATTGCGCAAGCCAATGCCAAGGCATTGAGTGATGCGGTCAATATGGTGGTTCCCGGATTTGACAACGACCCCATTGCCGAAAAGAAGATGCAGGAGGTCGACGGTGTGCAATATGCTGTTTATCCTGCCACCAAGGGTGGAGAATTTATTGGCGCGGCTGTTGAGGCATCTGCCATGGGATTTGGTGGTGAACTCAAAGTGCTGGTAGGTTTCGATGCCGAAGGCAACATCATTGATTATTCGCTGTTGTCTCATGCCGAGACTCCGGGCTTGGGCTCAAAGGCTGCTGACTGGTTCAAGAAAGGACAGAATGGTGATATTACTTCCAAGAATCCGGGCAAGGCTCCTCTTACAGTAAGCAAGGATGGGGGAGAAGTCAACGCTATCACAGCGTCTACCATCACCTCACGTGCTTTCCTCAAGGCTGTCAATACGGCTTATGCCGCATATGCCGGACAGAATCAGACTGACGGCAGCACGGGAGCTACCCAAAAGAATGTTGAACCTGCTGAATCCGCAGCTGCCGAGGCTACGGATGCCGACAGCGCTAAATAATAAGGAGTGGAAAGATTATGAATAACTTTAAAGTATTGATGAACGGGATTATCAAGGAAAATCCTACGTTCGTACTTCTGCTAGGTATGTGTCCTACGTTGGGTACCACTTCTTCTGCACTCAACGGTATGGGAATGGGACTGGCCACGATGTTTGTGCTGATATGTTCCAACGTCGTTATTTCAGCCATTAAGAATCTGATTCCCGACATGGTGCGCATCCCTTCATATATTGTAGTCATCGCATCGTTCGTTACCCTGCTGCAGATGGTTATGCAGGCCTATGTTCCGGCACTTTATGCTACGCTGGGTCTGTTCATCCCGCTGATTGTGGTTAACTGTATCGTACTGGGTCGTGCCGAGGCTTTTGCAGCCAAGAACAATCCTTTGGCTTCCTTCTTCGACGGACTGGGTATCGGGCTTGGCTTCACCATCGCCCTTACTTTGCTGGGTGCTATTCGTGAGTTTCTGGGAACCGGCAAGATTTTCAATCTGGCATTAATTCCCGAAGACTATGGTATGCTTATCTTTGTGCTTGCTCCGGGTGCATTCATTGCATTGGGTTATCTCATTGCTATTGTCAATCGTCTGAAGAAAGCCTAAGCTGAAAAAGAGAATGGGAAGGATTGGAAAAATAAGCTATCTGAATATTTCCCATTCTTAATACTTCATTCTTAATTTATTTTTGAATTATGGAATATATATTAATATTTATCTCGGCAATCTTTGTCAACAACATCGTATTGTCACAGTTCTTGGGAATCTGTCCGTTCCTCGGCGTTTCCAAGAAGATTGATACAGCGTTGGGTATGTCGGCTGCCGTAGCCTTTGTGCTTACCATTGCCACCATCGTTACGTTCCTTATCCAGAAGTTTGTGCTCGATGTCTTTGATTTGGGCTATTTGCAGACCATTACCTTCATTCTGGTCATCGCTGCTCTTGTGCAGATGGTTGAAATCATCCTGAAAAAGGTTTCTCCCGCACTTTATCAGGCACTGGGTGTATTCTTACCGTTGATTACTACCAACTGTTGTATTTTGGGTGTTGCCATCCTCGTTATCCAGAAAGATTACGACCTGCTTACAGGAGTTGTTTACGCCTTCTCTACAGCCTTGGGCTTTGGTCTGGCCTTGACTCTCTTTGCTGGTTTGCGCGAGCAGATGAGTCTTGTCAACATCCCCAAAGGCATGCAGGGAACGCCTATCGCCCTCATTACTGCCGGTCTGTTGGCCATGGCTTTCATGGGCTTCTCTGGCGTAGTGAAGATTTGATAGTCTGGAATCTGTAGAGTGAGGCAGGAAATATTTACTGCTGATGCTTGACACCGGCTGATATAGTCGGTAACCCTTAACATACTGATAAAAAAATCCCGGAACGACAGCATGTCGTGTCCGGGATTTTTTTATTGTTTGTCTTTTGTTTGAAAATCTTTTGGTGTTTTTGAGTAAACAAATGCAGTGCATTTGTTTTTATGTGCCTTGTTGCTTTATCTTTAGAATTACACAAAATATCTACGGCAGGGATATCCTCTACTGGGCCTTTATATGCTTATTCCCACTAAATTTCTGCTGAGCCCAATAAATTCCTCAGGTTTACGTTGAGCCTCTCTAAATCGTTTTTAAGTGTGCGTATAAAATAAAAAAAGTTCTGAAAATCAATGTTTTCAGAACTTCAAATGCTTGTACTCAAGTACACCCTCAGGGATTCGAACCCTGGACCCACTGATTAAGAGTCAGTTGCTCTACCAACTGAGCTAAGAGTGCTTCTTTGTTTTTGCGGGTGCAAAGGTAGGCTTTTATTTGTTACTATCCAAATGTTTTCGGTTGTTTTTTTGTATTTTCTAATTTATTTCTCTCCTAATATATGTTATCGTTTGAAATACAATAGCTTAAGCTGTGGTGTTTTTTAAGGGAATTCATAAAGCTCGGATGGGGTGGTGCGCTTCAGTGCGCAAAGCTGTACGTCTTTGCCTACTAATATTCCTTTTTCCTTTAGCTTTAGTTCTACTGTCTTATAGGCTAATTCCGGGTGGTTGTTGTCTTTGCTGAGGTGGCACAGCCAGATGTATTTTAAGTCTGCTGAATAGTTTTCTGCCAGGAAATTGGCCGCTTCCAAATTGCTGAGGTGACCGTTGGGGCTGAGAATCCGTTCTTTCAGATATGCAGGATATGTTCCCATGCGCAGCATTTCTTCGTCGTAGTTGGCTTCCAGAATCAGGTAATTGGCTTTTTTAATATATTGGGCAGCTATGGGGGTAATGTTTCCAATATCAGTCAGGAAAGAAAAGACTTTTCCTCCTATTTCTATGCAATAGCCTACGTTGTCTGTTCCATCATGGGGGACTTCGAAAGACTCGATATGGAAGTCTTCAATTTGCAGGGGATGCTGTTTCTCCAGAATACGTGCAGAAGTTTCCAGTTTGTTCGTCATGCAATAGCTGCGCTCAATGCCTTTATGGGTGAGGGCTGTGGCATATATCGGTATATTGAATCTTTCGCCCAAGGCTCCAATGGCTTTAATATGGTCGGCATGGTCATGGGTAACCAGCACTGCGCGGATGGTTTCCAGATTAATTCCATGTTCCTTTAATGTTTTCCGAATGATTCGTGAGCCTATTCCTGCATCTATTAATATACCGTAGCTTTCTGTACCCAAGTAATAGCAATTTCCACTGCTTCCACTGGCCAAGCTTAAAAATCTAATTTTCATTATTGTCTATTTATGTTGGCTTATGCTTGCCGCTCTTGTGATTAAAGTAACGGCAAATATACGGATAAATATACTGTTTTTTATGACTATCATTCTATTTTTTATTGCACAAAGTAAGGTTTCAAATCAGTTTCAAGGCGTGAAACCATTAGTTTCGGCGTATGAAACCGTTAGTTTCAACGCATGAAACTAAAATATGCATACAGGGTCGTCAGCTGAAACATGTCTGCCTGCTTGTTTTTTCAACCTGATGGCAAATTATCGGATACTATATATTTAAAAGTAGAGCCCAGTAATATTGGCGTAGTAATCATAAATGGGTTTTGTGGCACGTTGCGACGAAAGAAAAACGTAAGTAGAAATGGTAAATAAAGGTTCAGGAGTGTTCAAAAGGTATTATTTATCGCTCATTTTAGTGTTTTTTATTCAAAAAAAGCTATCAGGGAGAACAATTACAGCACTTTTGTTTATACATTTGCATGGTAAGTGACGGAGAGACGTCAGAGTCTACGTTGATTATAGAATAATGAGCGCATAATAAAAATAAATATAAAAGATTAGCTTATGTCACAGATTATCGGGCACATATCTCAGGTTATCGGACCTGTTGTTGATATTTATTTTGAGGGGACTGATAGTGAGCTCGTGTTGCCAAGTATTCATGATGCATTGGAAATCAGAAGACCCAACGGTAAAAGGCTGATAGTGGAAGTGCAGCAGCATATTGGTGAGAATACGGTGCGCACAGTCGCTATGGATAGTACTGACGGATTGCAGAGAGGAATGAAAGCATATCCGCTGGGAGGTCCTATCACTATGCCTATTGGAGACCAGATTAAAGGCCGTCTGATGAATGTGGTAGGTGATTCTATTGACGGAATGAAGGAGTTGGACCGGACAGGTGCATATCCTATTCATCGGGAGCCTCCCAAGTTTGAGGATTTGACCACTGTTCAGGAAGTGTTGTATACAGGTATCAAGGTAATTGACTTGCTGGAGCCTTATAGCAAAGGTGGTAAGATTGGCTTGTTTGGTGGTGCCGGTGTAGGCAAGACGGTTTTGATTCAGGAACTTATTAATAACATTGCCAAGAAACAGCATGGTTTTTCTGTCTTTGCCGGAGTAGGTGAACGTACGCGTGAGGGTAATGACCTGTTGCGTGAGATGATAGAATCGGGCGTTATCCGCTATGGCGAGGAGTTTAAGAAAAGCATGGAGGAAGGAAACTGGGACCTGTCGAAGGTGGATTATAATGAAGTGGCCAAATCGCAGGTAACACTGATATTCGGTCAGATGAACGAACCCCCTGGAGCACGTCAGTCGGTTGCCTTGTCGGGACTGACGGTAGCCGAGTCTTTCCGTGACCGTGGCGCTGAAACTGACGGACCGCGTGATATCCTGTTCTTCATTGATAATATATTCCGTTTTACCCAGGCAGGTTCGGAAGTGTCAGCCTTATTGGGTCGTATGCCTTCTGCCGTAGGTTATCAGCCTACGCTGGCCACTGAAATGGGTGCCATGCAAGAGCGAATTACTTCAACGCGCAATGGTTCTATCACTTCTGTGCAGGCTGTATATGTGCCTGCCGATGACTTGACAGACCCGGCACCGGCTACAACCTTTACCCACTTGGATGCAACGACGGTGCTTAGCCGTAAGATTACTGAGTTGGGTATTTATCCGGCCGTTGACCCGTTGGAGTCGACATCGCGTATTCTGGACCCGCATATTGTTGGTGAGGAACATTATAATGTTGCACAGCGCGTAAAACAGATTCTGCAGCGTAACAAGGAATTGCAGGATATCATTTCCATTCTTGGTATGGAAGAACTGTCGGATGCCGACCGTACGTTGGTGAATCGTGCACGCCGTGTGCAGCGCTTCCTTTCGCAACCATTTGCCGTAGCCGAGCAGTTTACCGGAGTACCGGGTACGATGGTTAATATAGAAGATACGATTCGAGGATTCAAGATGATTCTGGATGGTGAGGTTGACTATCTGCCCGAGCCGGCATTCCTGAATGTAGGTACAATAGAGGAAGCCATAGAAAAAGGCAAGAAGTTGCTGGAACAGGCTAAGATGTAAAAAGAACGATGGTTCTACGTGATATGTTTTCATGAAGCACATTGTAGAGGCTGAATGAAAGGTCTTTCTAAAATAACAGAATTAAATGAAAAACTTACATTTAAGTATTGTATCACCGGAAAGAAGCATTTTCGAAGGAGAGGTGGAGAGTGTGAATTTGCCCGGAACGATGGGAGCTTTCACCATCTTGCCCCAGCATGCTCCTATAGTATCTTCCTTGAGAAGTGGAACTTTGTTTTATGTGGAAAATGGAACTGAAAAATCACTGGATATTCAGGGAGGTTTTGTGGAGATGAGTGATGGACAGGTGTCCGTTTGCGTGGAATGTTGATTGGATAGAATAGAGAAGTGTCGAACCTATTTAAAGAGGCGTAATTTTGAGTATTAGTATCACCAAAAGAAACTATCTGTTACAATCAGCGATATTGACGCTGTTGGTAGGAGGAGTAGGGGGAGGCATCTATTTCAATTGTTTCCCGCATCAGTATTTCGGAGGCTATCCGTTGATACCAGTGTTCTTTTTTAGTTTTGGTATATTTGCTATCAGTATGACGGAAATGGTCCGCAGGCATTCGCCGAAGAGACTGTTGCAAATTTATATGTTGATAAGAGTCATGAGAATGCTTTTTTCAATCATATTGATGGTCGTCTATTGTTTAGCCGTACATGAAGGCAGGAGAGCTTTCCTGCTTACATTTATAGTCAATTATCTGATTTATCTGATATATGATTCCTGGTTCTTCTATTGTTTTGAACTGAACAAGAATTTAAAGAAAGAAAAGAATGAAACGATTGCATAATACATTGACAATTTGGTTTCTGGCGGTTGCGCTTTCTTGGACGGGATTGGCCAAGGCTGATACAATACAGGTTCAGGATAATGCAACAGCTGCTCCACTTATGTCAGAAAGCTCTGGCGGTGTGGAGGCTAGCGCTACCGATAGTCTTGGAGGCCAAATGCCGGCTGATAAAGACGTAGCCAAGCAGGAGGTAAATGTGAAAGAAATCGTATTTGGACATATAGGCAATTCTTATGAATGGCATATTACCACATGGGGCGATTTGCATATCACGGTACCTCTTCCTGTTATTGTCTACAGTGAAACGACCGGTTGGCATGTCTTCCTGTCGTCGAGACTGGAAGAAAACGGAGGCGTGTATGAAGGATTGTCAATTGCTCCCGAGGGAAGTCGCTATGAAGGAAAGCTGGTAGAGCATGATGCTGCCGGCAATGAAGTCCGTCCGTGGGATTTCTCTATTACGAAGGTCGCTTTTGCTTTGATATTCAACAGCCTGTTGCTGGCGATTATTGTATTGGGAGTGGCCCGTTGGTATAGGAAAGAAGAAAATAGGTATGTTGCTCCTGGTGGTTTTGTCGGCTTCATGGAGATGTTTATCATGATGGTAAACGATGATATTATCAAAGGTTGCATCGGACCTAATTACAAGAAGTTTGCACCTTATCTGCTGACAGCCTTTTTCTTTATCTTCATAAATAACCTGATGGGGCTGATTCCATTTTTTCCAGGTGGAGCTAATGTAACAGGCAATATTGCCATTACAATGTCATTGGCATTCTTCACATTCCTGGCAGTCAACCTGTTTGGAAAGAAGGCATATTGGAAAGATATCTTCTGGCCCGATGTTCCCTGGTGGTTGAAGGCTCCTATTCCAATGATGCCTCTGATTGAATTCTTTGGCGTTTTCACCAAGCCATTCGCTTTGATGATCCGTCTGTTTGCCAATATGTTGGCCGGGCATGTGGCCATGTTGGTATTGACGTCCTTGATTTTCATATCGGCCAGTATGGGACCTGCGTTGAACGGTTCGCTTACGGTAGCTTCTGTGCTGTTTAATATGTTTATGAATGCACTTGAGTTGCTGGTAGCTTTCATTCAGGCGTATGTGTTTACAATGCTGTCGGCCGTATTCATTGGTTTGGCTCAGGAAGAGCATGCCGAAGAAAATAAAAAAGAAGTAGTGAAGTCTTGATGGATTAAGCTACCTTGTTGTATCTGTAAATAGAAATATTCTTAGATAACAATCAAAAAAAGATAATTAATAAAATAACCTTTAAAAATTTTAGGAATTATGTTACTTTCAGTATTATTGCAAGCTGTTGCAGCTGGTGTTGGGGTTAGTAAATTAGGTGCGGCTTTGGGTGCCGGTATTGCTGTAGTCGGTGCAGGTATAGGTATTGGTAAGATTGGTAGTTCAGCAATGGAAGCTATCGGACGTCAGCCTGAAGCTGCCGGTGATATTCGAATGAACATGATTATTGCCGCTGCCTTGATTGAAGGTATTGCTTTGCTGGCTGTTGTGGTATGTCTGTTGATTATTCTTTAAAAACGAAATAGCATGTCATTGTTATTACCCGATAGTGGCTTGCTGTTTTGGATGCTGCTTTCCTTTGGCATCGTGTTTGTCGTGCTAGCCAAATACGGCTTTCCCGTCATTACCAAGATGGTGGAAGAACGCAAGGCATATATTGAACGTTCAATGAACATGGCACGCGAAGCCAACGAACAACTGTCCAAGGTAAAGGAGGAAAGCGAGGCTCTGATTACTGCCGCTAATAAAGAACAAGGACGAATTCTGCGTGAGGCCTCTCAAGAACGCGACAGAATAATAGCTGATGCACGCAAGCAGGCTGAATTGGCTGCGCAGAAGGAATTGGATGAAATCAGAATACAAATCCAACAAGAAAAGGAAGAAGCTATCCGCGATATTCGCAAGCAGGTGGCTGTCCTTTCTGTAGATATTGCAGAGAAGGTCCTCAGAAAGAATCTGGAGAAAGAGAACGAACAGATGGAAATGATTGACCGTATGTTGGATGAAGTGCTGATGACACCCAAGAACAACTAAAGTGTAAAGATATGGATATAGGAATTGTTTCAATGCGATATGCCAAAGCATTATTGGGTTATGCCAAAAGTACGAATACGGAAGATATGATGTATAAGCGGTTTGGCACGTTGTGCAGCAGCTTCGCTACGCATCCAGACTTGCGTCAGGCACTTGGCAATCCGATTTTGAGTAAGCAGGAAAAGTACGATTTGATTTGTGTCGCTGCTTCCGGGCAGAAAAAAGTTGAAGACGAATTTTCGCGCTCTATCATGCTGATTCTGGCCAATAAAAGAGAAGACATGCTTCAGTATATTGGCTTGAGCTTCTTGCGTTTGTACAGGAATAGCAGGCATATCGGTGTGGCGAAGCTGACAACGGCCGTGCCGGTTAGCCAAGAGGTAGAAGAACGCATCAAGAACAGTGCCTCTTCCATATTGCATGCCCAAATGGAGTTGCAGGTATGTGTGGACCCGAATATCGAAGGCGGATTTGTTTTCGACATCAATGATTATCGGTTGGACGCAAGTATTGCAACTCAGTTTAAGAAAGTGAAACAGCAATTCATCGATAAGAACAGGAGAATTGTATGATATAGATGTATCTTTTTACTCCGCTCGGTCAAGAGCAGGAGTAAAGGATATAAATATGTCATAAACCGTTAAATCGTAAATTAGTATGTTAGTTGAAAATATAAAAGTAAGTGAAGTTTCTGATGTCCTGCGCAAACAGTTGGAAGGGATTGATACCCGGGTACAACTGGATGAGATAGGTACGGTTCTTCAGGTAAGTGATGGCGTGGCGCGCATTTACGGATTGCGTAATGCTGAGGCTAACGAATTGCTGGAGTTTGACAATGGTGTGAAGGCGATTGTCATGAACCTGGAGGAAGACAATGTCGGTGCCGTATTGCTGGGACCTACGGATAAAATAAAAGAGGGATATATCGTCAGACGTACGAAACGTATTGCCTCTATCAAAGTGGGTGAGGGCATGCTGGGACGTGTCATTGACCCGCTGGGCGAACCGCTTGACGGCAAAGGTCTGATTGGTGGTGAACTCTGTGAGATGCCGCTTGAGCGTAAAGCTCCGGGAGTTATCTTCCGTCAGCCGGTGAACCAGCCGCTTCAGACCGGATTGAAGGCTGTTGATGCGATGATTCCTATAGGACGTGGCCAGCGTGAGCTGATTATTGGTGACCGCCAGACGGGCAAGACGGCCATTGCCATTGATACCATCATCAATCAGCGTGCCAACTATGAAGCCGGCGACCCTGTCTACTGTATTTATGTAGCCATCGGTCAAAAGGGTTCTACGGTAGCTACCATTGTGAACACCTTGCGCAAGTATGGTGCCATGGATTATACGATTGTGGTGGCAGCCACAGCCGGCGACCCTGCTGCCATGCAGTATTATGCTCCTTTTGCCGGTGCTGCCATCGGTGAGTATTTCCGTGATACGGGCCGGCATGCGTTGGTCGTTTACGATGACTTGTCCAAGCAGGCCGTTGCCTATCGTGAGGTTTCGTTGATTTTGCGTCGTCCTTCTGGTCGTGAAGCCTATCCGGGTGATATCTTCTATCTGCACTCCCGTTTGTTGGAGCGTGCGGCCAAGATTATCAATCAGGAAGAAGTGGCGCGTCAGATGAACGATTTGCCCGACAGCTTGAAGGACAAGGTAAAGGGCGGCGGTTCGCTGACTGCATTGCCCATTATCGAGACGCAGGCCGGTGACGTTTCTGCTTATATCCCTACCAATGTGATTTCTATTACCGATGGTCAGATATTCCTTGATACGAACTTGTTCAATCAGGGTAACCGTCCGGCCATTGATGTAGGTATCTCGGTGAGCCGTGTAGGTGGTAATGCCCAGATCAAGGCCATGAAGAAGGTGGCAGGAACACTGAAGATTGACCAGGCACAATACCGCGAACTGGAAGCGTTTACCAAGTTCAGTGGTGATATGGACCCTGTAACCGCACTGACTATTGACAAGGGACAGAAGAATACCCGTCTGTTGGTACAGCCTCAGTATAGTCCGATGCCCGTGGAAAAGCAGATTGCCATCCTCTATTGCGGTACGCATGGATTGCTGCACAATGTACCGCTTGACAAGGTGAGTGAGTTTGAACGATCGTTTCTGGATTACATGGAACGTAATCATAAGGAAGATGTGCTTCAGGTATTAAAATCGGGTGTCATCAGCGACGACGTCTGCAAGCTGATAGAAGAGGCTGCCGCAACGGTGGCCAGGCAGTTTGTTGCCTGACGGCGTGTCGGCTGATTGTTCATCCATTTTCGTTTTCTAAATAACTCAAGTTTCGGTTTTACCAAAACTTGCAGAAGTTAAAGAAGTTAGAGGAAGTTATCGCCCGCTAAAACGGGCTAAGAAGTTAAAGCCAATAGCACAAGTGTATGGCCGGTTTCCTTTTGTGGAACTATCGGCTTTAACTTCTAACAGAGCAAAGCGCAGTGATAACTTCTGTAACTTCTTAACTTCTAAAGAAATATTAAATCCGAAACTTAAATAAATAACATTGTAACCGTGGCTTCATTAAAAGAGGTAAAAAATAGAATCAATTCCGTCAAAAGTACTCGTCAGATTACATCGGCGATGAAGATGGTGTCGTCTGCCAAGCTGCATAAGGCCCAGGCGCGGATTGAGAGCATGTTGCCCTACCAACGAAGGTTGAGCAGTATTCTTACAAACTTTATGAGCGCGGACGATTCTTTTCAGACCCCTATCATGGAGGTCCGTCCGGTGAGTAAGGTGGCTATTGTGGTTTTCTCTTCAAACAGCTCTTTGTGTGGAGCGTTTAACTCCAATATAGCTAAACGCCTGGAGGCTGCGCTTCACGATTATGCCCACCTGAAGAAGGAAGATATTTTCATCTATCCGGTGGGGAAGAAGGTTGAAGAAGCTGTCAAGAAGTGGGGCTATACGCCTGCCGGCAGTTTCCAGAATATGGCTGATAAACCCAATTATGCACAGGCGTCGGAGCTGGCAACCAGGCTGATGAAAGATTTTGTTGAGCGGAAAATAGACAGGGTTGAGTTAATCTATCATCATTTTAAGTCAATGGGTACACAGGTGCTCACCCGTGAAAACTACTTGCCCATTGATTTGAAGAATGTAATGGAGGAAGACGAAAAAGCGGCAAAGGCAGGAGGGTATATAAACAATTATATCGTTGAACCTTCTGTGCCCGAACTGATGACAGAATTGCTACCCAAGGTTGTATGTCAGAAACTGTATACGGTTCTTGCCGATTCCAACGCCTCCGAACACGCGGCACGTATGCTGGCTATGCAGGCAGCTACAGACAATGCCAACGAATTGATTCAAGACCTGACCAAGCAATATAATAAGACGCGCCAACAGGCCATTACCAATGAACTGCTGGATATTATCGGAGGTACGTTGAAGTAAACATATCGGCCTTATTGCTTTAACCTGCAGTATGGTGGTATAGAGTCTGGAGCGTTCCTATTGCAAGAAAATAAGCGAAGGATGTATTTGTTCAAGATACATCTTTCGCTTATTCGTATTTATAGAGATAACGTGTTGACTGTTGGGCAAATGTCAGTCCTCTTTATATTCTGCTGGTTACACAGGGTTTGTCCCCGGATTGTTTTAAAAGGGGTCACACCTTGGCATGTCCCACCATTCCTCCGGCCAGTGCAGCCAGAATGCCCAGCGTCAGGCTGAGGACCAGGTAGGCCGTAAATTCGATGTAGTGTCCTCCTTTAAACAGAGTCAACCCTTCATTGCTAAAAGTGGAAAAGGTAGTAAAACCGCCACACAGTCCGGTTGTCAGCAGTAAGCGCACCTCGGGCGACAGATTGAAACGCGCGGATAATGCGTAGAAGAGTCCAATAAGGAAACTGCCGGTTATGTTGACGCAAAAGGTAGCCCAGGGAAAATGGTAGGGAAGTATGTTCTCGTGCAGAACTTTTTGTATGCTGTAGCGCAGTATGCTGCCTGTCCCTCCTCCTATAAAGATGTAAATAAGTTCTTTCATTGCGTTTGGTTTGAAGGTATGTAGTGTTGCTTCGTAATTTTAGCGGGTGGCAAAGGTACGTTTTTTGTGCGTTTCCCAATGGTCTTATCCGCAATTTTTTAGGTCCATGCAAACGTTTTCATGTTTTCCCAGATTTTTTCCGACAGTTAATCCGGCTTTGTTGGATAAATCATTCTTATATTTGTATCATAGATAATTATTAGTATGTTAAATATGAAAAACATGAGGACTATTTGTGTAAAATTAACTTGCTTTTTGCTGGCGCTGTTTGCCAGCTCTGCTCTGATGGCAGAGGAAAAAATTACTTCTCCTAATGGTCAAATTAAGTTGACGTTTTCAGTATCGGCTCAGGGCGAGCCTGTTTATGAACTTTCCTACAAGGACAAGGTGGTGATTAAACCGTCGAAGCTGGGTTTGGAATTGAAGGATGATCCGGGTTTGATGACAGGTTTTGCCATTGCCGATGTAAAGACATCTACTTTTGATGAAACATGGGAACCGGTGTGGGGCGAAGTAAAGCAGATTCGTAACCATTACAATGAAATGGCTGTAACTTTGAAGCAAGCAGCTCAGAACCGCAATATTGTTATCCGCTTCCGCGTGTTTGATGACGGTTTGGGCTTCCGCTACGAGTTTCCTTTGCAAAAGAATCTGAATTACTTCGTTATCAAGGAAGAACATACACAGTTTGCCATGGCCGGTGACCATAAGGCTTTCTGGATTCCGGGCGATTATGATACGCAGGAGTATGACTATACGGAATCAAAACTGTCTGAAATCAGAGGCCTGATGGAAGGCACCATTACTGGCAATGCTTCACAGACTCAGTTCTCGCCTACAGGCGTACAGACTTCCCTTCAGATGAAGACGGACGATGGTTTGTATATTAATCTGCATGAGGCTGCTTTGGTCGATTATTCTTGTATGCACCTCAACCTGGACGATAAGAATCTGGTTTTTGAATCATGGCTGACTCCCGATGCACAGGGTAACAAAGGCTATCTGCAAGCTCCTTGCGTATCTCCGTGGCGTACTGTTATCGTGAGCGATGATGCACGCGATATTCTGGCATCGAAAATCACGCTCAACCTGAACGAGCCTTGTGCGTACGAGGATGTTTCTTGGATTAAGCCGGTGAAGTATGTCGGTGTTTGGTGGGAAATGATTGCCGGTAAGAGTACCTGGGCCTATACGGATGATTTGCCTTCCGTTAAGCTGGGCGAAACCGATTATACCAAGACCAAACCCAACGGTCGCCATGGTGCCAACAATGAGAATGTGAAGAAATACATTGATTTCGCAGCCGAAAACGGACTTGACCAGGTGCTGGTTGAAGGATGGAATGAAGGATGGGAAGATTGGTTTGGACATTCCAAAGATTATGTTTTCGACTTTGTGACTCCATATCCTGATTTCGATGTAAAGATGCTCAATGAATATGCTCACAGCAAGGGAGTAAGACTGATGATGCACCATGAAACTTCTTCGTCGGTCAGAAACTATGAACGTCATTTGGACAAAGCCTATCAGTTTATGGTAGACAACGGTTATAATGCTGTCAAGAGTGGATATGTAGGCAATATTATTCCTCGCGGAGAACATCATTACGGACAATGGATGAATAATCATTATCTGTATGCAGTGAAGAAAGCAGCCGAATATAAAATATGTGTCAATGGTCATGAGGCTGTACGTCCTACCGGTTTGTGTCGTACTTATCCTAACCTGATTGGCAACGAATCGGCCCGCGGCACGGAGTATGAAGCCTTTGGCGGCAGCAAACCGTTCCATACTACTTTGTTGCCTTTCAACCGACTGATTGGTGGCCCGATGGATTATACCCCGGGTATTTTTGACATAGAACTGAAATTTATGGGCGACCTTCCTCATGGACAAGTACAGACTACACTGGCCAAACAGCTGGCTTTGTATGTTACGCTGTACAGTCCTTTGCAGATGGCTGCCGACCTGGTGGACAACTACAAGCAACACATGGATGCCTTCCAGTTCATCAAAGATGTGGCGGTGGACTGGGATGACAGCAAGTACATAGAAGCTGAACCGGGCGATTACATTACTGTGGCTCGTAAAGCTAAGGGTACAAATAACTGGTTTGTAGGGGGAATCACTGATGAAAACGCCCGTACAGCTTCTTTCGCTCTCGATTTTCTGGATGCTGGCAAAAAGTATATTGCTACACTGTATGCCGATGGTAAGGATGCCGACTATCAGAAGAATCCTACTTCTTATCAGATTAAGAAGGGCGTGGTAACAGCCAAGACCAAGATGAATATCAAGGAAGCACGTAGTGGAGGTTTTGCATTGAGTATTATTGAGGCCACACCGGAGACTCTGAAGGGAGTGAAGAAGTGGAAGTAAACTGAAAAAATAGACAAAAAGATAGCAGCTTAGGGTAGAAAGGTGTGTTTTCATTAGGTTAAAAGCTGCTTGCGTCTCGTAGAATTAGGTTTCTGCGAGACGTTTTTTTTGGAAAAAAAGAATCGAACTGTTTAATCGGTGTTTACTAATTCGTAAATTTGCATCCGCAATTAAAATGTAACCAAAAACTAGTTAATTTATGGGAGGATTTTTTGGAACAGTAGCCAAGTCAAGTTGTACGGCCGATTTGTTTTACGGAACTGATTATAACTCGCACCTGGGTACAAAACGGGGTGGTATGGCCACATACAACGCAGAAGAAAAGACGTTTGCCCGTTCTATTCATAATCTGGAAAGTGCTTATTTCCGTTCGAAGTTTGAAGATGAGCTGGATAAGTTTAATGGAAATTCCGGTATCGGAGTGATAAGCGATACAGATCCTCAACCTATTATCTTAAATTCTCATTTGGGGCGGTTTGCCATTGTCACTGTGGCAAAGATTGCCAATATGGAAGAGCTGGAAGCAGAGTTGCTGTCTAAAAACATGCACTTCTCAGAACTAAGCTCAGGCCAGACGAACCAGACAGAGTTGGTTGCCTTACTCATTATTCAGGGAAAAAACTTTGTGGAAGGAATAGAGAACGTGTACAATCACATCAAGGGTTCTTGTTCCATGCTCCTGCTGACCGAGGATGGTATCATTGCCGCTCGCGACAAATGGGGACGTACGCCTATTGTCATTGGCAAAAAAGACGGGGCATACGCGGCCACCAGTGAGTCGAGCAGCTTTCCTAACCTGGATTATGAGATAGACCGTTATTTGGGACCGGGCGAAATCGTACGTCTGCGTGCCGATGGTGTCGAGCAGTTGCGTAAGCCCAATGAAGGCATGCAGATTTGCTCATTCCTGTGGGTATATTATGGTTTCCCGACATCTTGTTATGAAGGACGTAACGTGGAAGAAGTCCGTTTCTTGAGTGGTTTGAAGATGGGACAGCATGATGCGTCGGAAGTAGATTGCGCCTGTGGTATTCCTGATTCTGGAGTAGGAATGGCACTGGGCTATGCAGAGGGTAAGGGAGTTCCTTATCACAGGGCTATTGCCAAATACACACCTACATGGCCACGTAGCTTTACTCCGAGCCGGCAGGAAATGCGTTCGCTGGTGGCCAAGATGAAACTCATACCCAACCGGGCCATGCTCAACGGCAAACGTCTGCTGTTCTGTGACGACTCTATTGTGCGCGGTACGCAGTTGCGCGACAATGTGAAAGTGCTTTATGAATGCGGTGCCAAGGAAGTGCATATTCGTATAGCCTGCCCGCCGCTGATTTATTCTTGTCCTTTCATCGGCTTTACGGCATCCAAGAGCCCGCTGGAGCTGATTACGCGCCGCATCATCAAGGAACTGGAAGGCGACGAGAACAAGAATCTGGAGAAATATGCTACTACCGGCTCGCCTGAATATGAGCGTATGGTAGAAATTATGCGCGAACGTTTCGGATTTACTTCTTTGCGTTTCAATACACTGGAAACGTTGGTTGAGTCTATTGGCTTGCCTAAATGCAAACTTTGTACGCATTGTTTTGATGGTAGCAGCTGCTTCTGATTGACAAATAGTCGTTAAACCTATAAAAAAGGGGCGTGAATTGCTTGGCAGTTCACGCCCCTTTCTTTAACTTTACGGCAATTAAATGGTCCTAAGCTTACGGCTATGTCGGCTAGAAACGAAATACAGGAGAAGGCTCTCGACCAATACGCTTTCTTGGTCAGATGGGCAGGGTTGTAGGATTTGGACTTGAATAAGGAATTTTATAATACATATTGATAATATGACATTAGTAGAACGTTTTTTGAAGTACGTCAGCTTCGACACACAGTCGAACGAAGAGACTAACGTAACCCCGAGTACTGAGGGGCAGATGGTTTTTGCCCGTTATCTGAAAGAAGAGTTGGAAGAATTGGGTTTGGAAGAAATCTCACTGGACGAGAATGGTTATCTTTTTGCCACATTGCCGGCCAATACTGACAAGGAAGTACCGGTAGTAGGTTTCATTGCACACATGGATACAAGTCCCGACATGAGCGGGAAAAATGTATCGCCTCGTATTGTTGCCAATTACGACGGCGGTGATATATTGCTGAACAGTGCGGAAAACATCGTGCTGTCTACTGAGCGTTTCCCTGAGCTGCTCGACCATAAGGGGGAAGACCTGATTGTGACCGACGGTACCACTTTGCTGGGTGCTGACGACAAAGCAGGTATTGCCGAAATCGTTTCGGCCATCGTGTATCTGAAGGAACATCCTGAAATCAAGCATGGCAAGATTCGCATCGGTTTCAATCCCGATGAGGAAATAGGCCTTGGCGCTCATAAGTTTGACGTAGAGAAGTTTGGTTGCGACTGGGCTTACACAATGGACGGCGGTGAAGTAGGAGAGCTGGAGTTTGAAAACTTTAACGCTGCTTCAGCAAAGGTCGTATTTAAGGGGCGCAATGTTCATCCGGGCTATGCCAAGAACAAAATGATTAATTCCATCCGGGTGGCCAATCAATTCATGTCCATGCTGCCGGCAGAGGAAACTCCTGAACATACGGAAGGCTACGAAGGCTTCTACCATCTGGTCGGCATAAGTGGAGAAGTGGAGCAGACCACCGTCTCTTATATTATCCGCGACCATGACCGTGCACGTTTTGAAGAGCGGAAGAAGAACATGGAAGCCCTGGTAGGTAAAATCAATGCCGAGTATGGTGAAGGAACCGCCTTGCTTGAGCTTCATGACCAGTACTACAACATGCGCGAAAAGATTGAGCCCGTCATGCACGTCATTGATATTGCTTTCAAGGCTATGCAAGAAGCCGGGGTGAAACCAGCCGTGAAGGCTATCCGTGGAGGTACGGACGGTGCCCAGCTTTCTTTCAAGGGATTGCCTTGCCCTAATATCTTTGCCGGAGGCTTGAATTTCCATGGCCGCTTTGAGTTCGTTCCCATCCAGAGTATGGAGAAGGCAATGAAGGTTGTGGTGAAAATTGCGCAGCTTGTAGCTGAAAGATGACACTTATTTCTTATCTTAAATAAAATACCTTATATTCATGAAAACTACTCCATTTACAGAAAAGCACATTTCATTGGGTGCCAAGATGCATGAATTTGCAGGCTACAATATGCCCATTGAATATTCAGGAATCATTGACGAGCATCTCACTGTCTGTCAGTCGGTAGGTGTATTTGATGTTTCCCACATGGGTGAGTTTTGGGTAAAAGGCCCCAAGGCTCTCGACTTCCTGCAGAAAGTAACATCAAACAATGTGGCTGCCCTGGAGCCGGGCAAGGTGCAATATTCCTGTTTCCCCAACGAAACGGGAGGTATTGTAGACGATTTGCTGGTTTACCAATATGAGCCGCAGAAATACCTGCTGGTAGTCAATGCTGCCAATATAGAGAAAGACTGGAATTGGTGTGTTTCTCACAATACGGAAGGTGCGGAGCTGGAAAATGCTTCTGACCGCATGGCACAGCTGGCCGTACAGGGTCCGAAGGCTATCCTCGCTTTGCAGAAGCTGACGTCTATCGACCTTTCTGCCATTCCTTATTATCATTTCACTCATGGCGAGTTTGCCGGTGAGCCCGATGTGATTATTTCCAATACCGGCTATACCGGTGCCGGAGGCTTTGAACTCTATTTCTATCCTGAAGCAGCTATGAAGATATGGGATGCGGTTTTCGAAGCAGGTGCTGAATTTGGCATTAAGCCTGTTGGCCTGGGTGCGCGCGACACGTTGCGCCTTGAAATGGGCTTCTGTCTGTATGGCAACGATATTGACGATACTACATCACCCATTGAAGCCGGCTTGGGTTGGATTACCAAGTTTGTTGAGGGTAAGAACTTTATCAATCGTCCCATGCTCGAGAAGCAGAAAGCGGAAGGCGTTAGCCGTAAGCTGGTAGGTTTTGAGATGATTGACCGTGGTATTCCCCGTCATGGATACAGTCTGCTCAGTGCCGATGGTGAACCTATTGGCAATGTCACTTCCGGTACCATGTCGCCCATGCGCAAGATAGGTATTGGTATGGGATATGTGAAGCCTGAGTTTAGCAAGCCTGGTACGGAAATCTGCATAGATATGCGTGGACGTAAGCTGAAGGCTGTAGTTGTTCGTCCTCCGTTCCGTAAATAATTATAGTGCTTTTTTCAGACAAGTCCGTCCTGTCTGAACGCTAATCCTATTAAGTCCCGAAACCATACTTCCTCTTTTCAGTGGAGGAAGAAACCGGTTCGGGACTTTTCTTATTGCGTTTGTCAAGCAATTGCCGGCATATTACAGGAAAGCAAAATGTATAACAAAAGATTGTAAAGTCCAAGTTACAATCATTTGTTAAGAAGCTTCATATTCTTGAAAAAAGATTATTTTTCCTTCCTGTCGGGAACTTTTTTATAGTAGCAGGTGTCTTTTATTTGAAAGAGAATGCTTACTTTTGCATGGAATTTTTTGATTCACTAACATAAACTTTTAAACAAAATGGTTAATTACAAAGATTTAGGCCTTGTGAACACAAGAGATATGTTTGCTCGTGCCATTAAAGGTGGATATGCCATCCCGGCTTTCAACTTCAACAATATGGAACAGTTGCAGGCCATCGTTAAGGCTGCCGTTGAAACAAAGTCTCCGGTTATCCTGCAAGTTTCTAAAGGTGCACGTAACTATGCCAACCAGACATTGCTGCGCTACATGGCCGAAGGTGCTGTAGAATACGCTAAGGAACTGGGTTGCGCTCATCCTGAAATCGTGCTCCACCTCGATCACGGTGACAGCTTTGAACTCTGCAAGTCTTGCATCGACATGGGCTTCTCTTCTGTAATGATCGACGGTTCTCACCTGCCTTACGAAGAGAACGTAGCTTTGACTAAGAAGGTTGTTGACTACGCTCATCAGTTTGATGTAACTGTAGAAGGCGAGCTGGGTGTATTGGCCGGTGTAGAAGATGAAGTATCTGCAGAACACCACACTTATACTGACCCTGAAGAAGTAATCGACTTTGCTACTCGCACTGGTTGCGACAGCTTGGCTATCTCTATCGGTACTTCTCACGGTGCTTACAAGTTCAAACCCGAACAATGCCACGTAGACCCTGCTACTGGTCGTCTGGTTCCTCCTCCTTTGGCATTCGAAGTACTCGACGCCGTTATGGAGAAACTTCCGGGATTCCCCATCGTTCTCCACGGTTCTTCTTCAGTTCCTCAGGAAGAAGTTGATACTATCAACAAGTTCGGTGGCAAGCTGGAAGCTGCTATCGGTATCCCCGAAGACGAACTGCGTAAGGCTGCCAAGTCTGCTGTTTGCAAGATTAACATCGACTCAGACTCTCGTCTGGCTATGACAGCTGCTATCCGCAAGGTATTCGCTGAGAAACCGGCTGAATTCGATCCTCGTAAGTATCTGGGTCCGGCTCGCGACAACATGGAGAAACTGTACAAGCACAAAATCATCAACGTGCTGGGTTCAGACAACAAGCTGGCTGAATAATAGTTCTCTTACATTGATACAGAAAGCTGCTCTGATGAAGGGCAGCTTTTTTTATGCTTTTGAGTGGGGAATGCAAAGTCTGTAGCGATTTCGCATTATTCCAGATATGGAAATTGCAGGCTGCTTATGCAGTTGTGGATATTGATAATGCAATATTGTTGTGTTAGTTGGCGGGTGCATTATGTCATGTGAGGATTGGAAGTACATGCTGGTGGCTCGACAATTGCATTTTCTGTTCTGTATCTCAGAGGTGAAACACCTGCATTGGCCTTGAAAAATTTGCCGAATGCCGATTGGTCGGAGAAGTGCAGTTTGTCGGCAATGCTCTGTATGGTCAGGTCTGAATGAATCAGCATCCGGCAGGCTTCGGCATAGAGCAAGCCTGTAATGAAGTAGCCGGCCGTTTTGTGGGTGACTTGGCGTATGATGCGCGACAGGTAAGTCGTGGAAATGGCGAGCTGGCGGGCGTAGAACTCAATGCCGTGCTCTTCTTTGTAGTGCTGAATGAGGAGTGAGATGAACTGTTGGAACAATACCTCCGTATGGTTGGGAACGGTAGAGTGGGCGGCTGTCAGCGTTTCAAGTTGCTCCAGGGTCAGTAGCAGGCAGGTGTGCAGCAAGTGGTGCAGGATGTCTTCCTGATAGGAACCGGGATGCAGGATGCAGCGGGTGATTTGCTGCATGCAGCTATCGATGCTTTGCATCTGTTCATTGTTCAGGTGGACAACAGGATATTCCGTCTGGCAAAAGAAAAGCGAATAGCGTTGATATTCAGGGCGGGATGCCAGCAGGCGTTCAAACAGACTGCGTTCGCAAAGCAGGTGCTGGGCCGTAAAGTCGTCGCTCTGCCGGGTGAGCGAAACAAACAGGCTGGGCCAGAATAGCAACAAATCTCCCTCGGCAACCTTTTGCTCGCGATAGTTCAGCGAGAAGACGGCTGTTCCTTTCTTAACCAGTATAAAAGAGAAAATGTCGGCACATACAGGAGGTATCGTGTCGATGTTTACCAACCGGTTGTCTACTGTAAAGCAGGCAACAGTATTCTTATATACTTCTTTTACCCGGTGATAATCCACCAGTTCGCTCAGTCTGATTATCTTTTCCTTCATTTCGCTAGTTGCAGTGGCTAAGGTGGCGTAAAGATAGGAGTTGTTTCGTATTTAACCAATTCCGGTCATTGATTTAACAGCGGCTGTTGCCTGCTAATGCCGAATTTTGCAATCAGAAAGACGACATTAGTCTGATGACTTGTAAACAATAGAAAGTATATGATGAAACAATGGATTTATGCAGGAACAGTGGCTCTGGCGGCCATCTGTGCGCAGCCGGTAGTAGCGCAGCAGGAATTAACGCTGCACAATGCCGACGGTAAGGAAATGAAAGTGGCGCTCCGCAAGGCATTGCCAGTCAGTGCAGAGCGGGTGCGCTATCCGGGATTTAAGCAGGAAACACTGATGTTGAAGGCAGGCAGCATACGTCGGGAGGGTGCCAAACCGCTGTCGTGTGATATCTTGTTGGAGCGCGATGTACCTATTCGGTTGCGCGACGGAGTGACCATTTATGCCGATGTTTTCCGTCCTGTGGGCAACGACGTCTGTCCGGCCATTCTGGCCTGGAGCCCTTATGGTAAGGAGATAGGCGGACAAATGCTGGACGATGTACCCCTGCGTTCGGGAGTACCTTTGGACGCTACGTCGGGATTGGAAAAGTTTGAAGGACCTGACCCGGCTTACTGGGTGGCTCACGGTTATGCTGTGGTCAATCCTGACAAGCGGGGAGCCTACATGTCGGAGGGTAACTTGCTTTATTGGGGACACGAGGATGCTCTTGACGGTTGCGATGTCATTGAATGGATTGCCTCACAGAAGTGGTGCAATGGCAAGGTGGGCATGTCGGGCAATTCCTGGCTCACTGTTTCCCAGTGGTTCATTGCAGCCGAGCGGCCTGAACATCTGGCAGCCATTGCTCCATGGGAAGGCTTTTGCGACCATTATCGTGAGTCGGGTACACGTGGCGGAATTCCTATGCCCGAGTTTCCTGAAATGATAGCCGAAACATTTTCCTCTGCTCATGGAATGCTGGAGGACCAGCCACGCATGATAGTGGAGAAGCCTTTCCTGTGCGATTATTGGCTGGATAAGGCTGCGCGCGTAGAGAATATCGACATTCCGGCCTATGTGGTGGCCAGCTACACCAACTCCGTGCATACCCACGGCACGTTTGCCGGCTACCGCCGCATGGCTTCCAAAGAAAAGTGGCTGAGAGTGCATAATACTAATGAATGGTTCGACTATTATACCCCTGAAAATGTGGACGACCTGCGCCGCTTTTTCGACCACTATCTGAAAGGTATGGACAATGGTTGGGAGAAGACGCCAAAGGTACGCCTGTCTGTGCTGAATCCGGGTGGACGTGACATTGTAGGACGTGCCGAGGATGAGTTTCCGCTGGCGCGTACCGTCTACAGGAAACTTTATCTGTCGGCTGCCGACAGTACGTTGCAGGCAAGCCTGCCACAGCAGGAGATAACGGATATCTATCAGTCGGCAGCCAAGGACAATAAGGTGACCTACCGTTATCGCATGGACAAGCCGACCGAGATAACCGGCTATATGAAGCTGCATTTGTGGGTTTCTGCTCCCGACCACGACGATATGGACCTTGCCGTCAGGGTAGAGAAACTGTCGAAAGACGGTCAGCCCTTGCCCGACCGTGCCGGCAACCGTATTGTGGCAACCGGCCAGCTGAGGGTCTCCTTGCGCCAACTGGATACGTTGCGGACTACCGAGGCCGAACCTTACTATACCTTTACCGGCGAACAGAAGCTGAAGCCGGGAGAGATAGTTCCGGTAGAGATAGAAATCTGGCCGATGGGACTGTTCTTTGAGAAAGGTGAAATCCTACAGCTCACCGTAGGTGCCTACCAGCCCGAGAAAGCTGCCATACCTTTTGGTTCGGCAAAGATTACTGTTCCCGAAGAAGGATTTACTTATATGCCCGGGCAACCTGTGAAGATGATGACGTTGGGAGGCGATGCCACAGAATGTGCCGACCCCAGCGAAGTTGTCACTTCGCCAGCTACGCACAACGTTGGACGCCATTGCATCTACACCGGAGGACGATACGACAGCTATCTTTATATTCCTGAGATTCCTGCCAAATAATCCCGCTATAACGATAAGTACTTGACTATCTTTAATATATATATACTTAGAAAGTAATCTTTCACTCTTAGTAAGGACACTGATAAAAGAGTATATAGAGTTTTATAGATTTAATAAATCAAATCTGTGTCGCTCTATTGGAATCTGTATCATTAATCAAACCGGTGATGCAGATTCCATTTGCTTTTTAACTGCTGAAAAGTAGGGAGAAAAAAGAGAAAAGTAGGGAGAAAATGATTATTTAGTAGGGAGAAAATTATAGCTTTGCTATCTCAAGATAATACATTTAGTGCGGCCGCACTTGCCGAACGGTTAGGCATAACTCCAAAGGCTGTAGAAAAACATATCGCTAAGATGAAGGCAGAGGGAATACTCAAGCGTGTCGGACCAGATAAAGGCGGGCATTGGCATGTGGTCGAGAAATCAGATTAATTTTGTAGCTATTCTGGCAAAATGACACTTTGATTTTCCTATCGCCTGAGAATCGCGTATTTTCGGGCAAGGGTAAGGGCAGTACAAAAAAATGAGGTGAGAATGATGCTACTTGTTGATAGATAATTAGATAGCGAAATCCTTACATTTGAAATAGAAACGAAGGATGGGAAAAATAGGTAGTTGGCAGTACTAAAGTAGGTGTTTACGACGCTAAAGAGGGACTTTACGGACGTAAACACCTACTTCACGTATGCAAAACATGCACTTTTTTCTGTCGAAACAAGCATTGTTTTATTCCAAAAGCGGCATTCTTATGGTGTAAAAGCGGGCATGTAAAGCCCGGTTAGAGGCAGAATGAGCGTAAAAAAGGTGGTTCATAGCCTTTTTTACGCTCTATTTTGTTGTTTCCTGAATCCCTTGCTGTAAGCAAATATGTGGATAATATTACTTATTTGCTGGATATATGCACCGATTACTGTCTTTTTGTATTAAGGATACAAAGCCGGCGAAAGGGTAGAACATCATTGGTGTACGTTCTTCAGATGCAGGACGGGCAGTTTTCCATCAGGGCTGGTACGTCCATCCGCAGTCGTTGTGATAGACCATCAGGCGGCTCATGCCTCCGTCTACGGTGATGTTCTCGCCGTTGATAAAGGAATTTCGTTCGTCGCAGAGAAACTCTACTGCACGGACAATGTCTGCCGGTTCGCCTACTCGTCCCGAGGGATGTTGCAGGCAGTCGGCCTCGCTGTAGTCCGGGGTGTAGTTGTCGTCGTGGTAACGGCCTGTGTCAATCCAGCCGGGGGCAATGGAGTTGACGCGTGCCACGCCAGCCAGGCTGACGGCCAGCGCATGGGTCAGTGCCGTGATACCTCCTTTGGCCGCCGTGTAGCTTTCGGTGTTGGGTTGCGACTGGAAGGCACGGGTAGACGATATGTTGACAATGGAACCCAGCCCCTGGAAGTGGTCCTTGAAGAGGCGTGCCAGCATGTAGGGAGCAGCCACACCTACCCGCAGAATGTAGAGAAAGTCGTCATAGTCGCATCCCTGCAATATGCCGCCGTGCATCAGGCAGGCATTGTTGATGAGGCAGTGGATACCCTCGGGATGTTCGTCCAACACAAGACGGGCAAAGTCCTCCAGCGTCTGCTTGTCGGCTACGTCGCCTGCCACTCCGGTCACTTTCCATCCTTCGTCGTGCATTCGCCTGATTTCGGCCTGGGTATCTTCGGGGTTGTTGTCAATGAAATATACGTTGTCGCCCTGTCGGGCAAAATGTTCTACAATGCAACGGCCAATGCCTGCGGCACCGCCGGTGATGATGATGGTTCGGTTCATGGTTACTGTTGTATAGATGTTTACATTCTTAAAATCTTTTCCATCGCTTTCCCCTTGGCCAGTTCGTCTATCAGCTTGTCAAGGTAGCGTATTTCGCGCATCAGCGGTTCCTGTATTTCTTCAACTTTGATGCCGCAGATGCTTCCCTGTATCATTGTCCGGTTAGGGTGTGGGGCAGGAGCGTTGCGGAAAAAATCGCCGTATGTTGTCGGGCTTTTCAGTAGCTCTTCCAGTTCTTCCTGTGTGTATCCGGTCAGCCACCGTATTATCTCGTCAGCTTCAGCTTGTGTCCTTCCCTTGCGGGTGGCTTTGTTGACTAATAAGGGGTAGACTTTGCTGAGTGGCATCTGGTATATTTTCTCGTTGTTCATAATTGGTTATGTTGTTGGGTAATATGTGCAGAGTTTGTGCATAAGCAAGAGATTTATTCCTCCGAGCAAGATACCTATCAGGGAGTAAATAATCAATTCGTTTAAAGTAAAGTAGCAATGACTTTTCAGTATAGCCACGATACAGTATGGCAGACATAATGCCGTAGATATGATGGCAGGAATATATCCGCGCCATACAACAAACTGGGCGATATGGCCGATAAGATGGATGCTGAATGCGGCCAGGCAGCAATACCATGCTGTCTGATTCTCTGTCTGCAGGCTTACAAACGTGCAGACAGAAACAATCAAAAGTTCCTCAAGGGCAATTGTGGCAAATCTTTGTGTGGTCATTTGCTCCATCTTATTGATAATACGTTCCAATTTCGGGAAACGTCTACGCATTATTGTGCTGTTCTTTTTTACCCACAGTGGAACCATAAAGATTTCTTCCAGTTCATGAAGTAGGAAGAAAAATGGTAAAAGTAGTATGACTGTTGAGCTTATCATTCTGGGTTATTTATTTGTTTGTCCTTCTTCAGCTCCATCTTCAATATCGGAAACGGATTACCTTGTTCGTCGGTCTCTGTCCGTTCGAAGACTTGAAATCCAAGGTGTCGGTAGAAACCTGCTGCCTGCGGATTTTGTTCGTTTACGTCTACATAGCGGATATGATAGTTTTCGATGGCTTTGCGTATCAGCTGCTTGCCGATTCCTTCTCCGATTTGTGCGGGGGCAACGAACAGCATTTCGATTTTCTCTCCTTCGATGCCGATGAAACCCAGCGGTTGGTTGTCCTGATAGGATACAATCAGGGTCGTTATGCCTCGGATGGCTTCATACACAAACGGGGTAAGCCGTAGAATATCCTCTTCGGTCAGGAAGTGGTGTGTAGCCCGGACGGATGCATTCCATAATTCCACTAACGTGTGTGTCAGGTCGTATGTCCGTTCAGAGGACGGTGTACAGTGAAGCTGTATCAGCTTCCTTTGGAGATAAATCATGTCTGTCAGCACTTTTCCGTCTTCCACAATTGGATGGTCATAGTTGAGGGTAAAGAAGTCGGGGAGGGTATGCGAGTAGATGAAGCCACAACTTTCGTAAAAAGAAATGGTTTGCCTGCTATCGCCCGTACCGACCAGTAACGTATGGCATGTGTTGGCATAACGTTGGCAAATGAAGTTTATCATTTGCCTGCCATAACCCTTTCGCTGGCAGGCGGGAGCAACAGCCAGGTTCTTTAATTCGCCGATGCCGTTCCCTTCCTGCGTAACGACAGCTACGGCAATAGCTTCTGTTTCCCCTTTATCGTACATGACGAATAAGTCGCCACGCTCCAGATAGTGGTCAATCATTGACTCCTGCTCATCAGCCAGGAGAAGAAGGGGAAGGAAACGTTTCTTATCGGTAATGATGGGCTGGATGTTCATGAGGAATTTGGGAAATCCTATTGTTTACCTTGTTCCATTTTCTTTTTCAGGAACCAAAGGACGATGCTGTTGTAAGGCTTGTAACGCCCTTGCAGGTCTTTCTGATTCCAGATATCAATCTGATGACGAATATTTGAGGAAGTCCATCCCATGTTGTTTATCATCCGAATGACACCACGAAATGTTTCCAATCTGTTTCTTTTGAGGAGTGCGTGATTCAGATTGAGCAGTTCGTTTATCTGTCGGTCGTTCTCTGTGTCCGATGATTTGAGCCTTCCGTCTTTGCTCGAATAAGAAAGTGTATGAAAAAAATGGTCTTCAAAGAGGTTGAAAGTGATGTCGTTTTCACCTTTTTGTTTATCGCAGTGAAAGTCGGAGGTTATGGCGCCAGGACAACAGACTACCATGTTGGAATAGTTAAGCTGAAGTTCGGGATGATTTCTGCGGCTTAATATGTGGTCAATGCGAGTGGTCTCATTGCTGTTTGTGTCGCGTATGGGTATGCGGCGCATGCAGTAGGCACAAAGATATCCTTGTTCCTTGAGTAATGCTTCGCGTAGTTCTGGTTTTGCTTCGTATTTAGCTCCCGGTGTCAGCCTGTGTGCTGTCCATTCTCGCGGTTCGGATTGTTTTTCAATCTTTCTCATGGCTATTCAGGAATCACGCAGTTCAACATAGCTTCGGCTTGGGTCAGTTCCGGTAAGTTTTCGCCATGGCAGTCACGCAGTTGTTGCAGTAATTCGGCGGCTTCCTTATAATCACCTTCATCAATCAGGCGGAACAGGTGAGATAAGTTTTGGTCAACGGCTGTAGCTCTGGGAACTTGGTCAAGTATAACGTCTGTCAGCGTGGAAAGATCCATGCCGTATGTGTTTACCGGAATAATGCCATAACCATCTGCCGACGAATAGTTTAGTTTGTAAACGATGTTTTCGTCGTTGGTTTCTACACAGGACATAAGCATTGGAGCGTGTGAACTGACGATGAATTGTAACCGCGGAAAAGCATGGCGCAGCCCTTTCAGTACTACAGCCTGTAGGGAAGGGTGCAGGTGAAGATCGGCTTCGTCAATCAATACAGTTCCTCGCGTAAGGGCACAGGCGTTTTCTCCATAAATGCCACGGTTAAGAAGTGCGCAGCGGAAAGCCAAGTCGGTGACGATATTTACCAGTCTCCGATAACCGTCTGACAAATAGTTGGCTTCTGTCTCGCGGCCGTCGGGAAGGATGTAATAGACTTTTCGTTGGTTGGGGCGTACCTGCATGTCACTGATAATGTTGCAACCTTCCGGTCCCAATGCGTTGCGGATAGCAGTACGGACAATGATTATTTCAGGATGGTTTTCACGACTTTCTTGCAACACAAGCAGACGTTTGAGCCAGTAGGGAAAGAAACCATTACCTTCCAGACATTCATAATAGCCGAATGAGGCTTTATGGTTATAGATTTTGAAACGGGAAGCGTCTATCTTACGGTTTGCATGAATGTCCTCGGTAGAAAAAGATGCAAATAAGGGTAAAGCCATTTGCTGTCCCGATTCAGTGAAGCACCCTGCCATCAGCCAAGCGGCATAGTTCTTATATTCGCGGATGCCGGTGGTAAGGGCACGGCTGTTTTTCTTGCTGTTTTTGGTGAGGGTGTATGAAGTAGAGGGATCAAACAAACTGGTTTGTTGAAGTATGTCTGGATATTCAATTATGTCCGAGGTCTGGAACTGGATATAGATAGGAAGTTCAGGTAGCAGTATTCCTTGCGAGCTCCTTATCCGAAAATCGTCGTTGTGGGGACTTATCCATTTGGTGTTTTCATCGCTGAATCCACTAAAGAATGCGCTCAATACATACTTGCATGCGAGGAGAACAGATGTTTTTCCTGTTGCATTGTCACCAATCAGTAGATTGATGCCACTCTTGAAGGTAATGGTCAGGTCGGAATAACACCTGAAGTTTTGTAGATTGATTTCGTTCATGAAGTAATGACTTTATTGTTTTAAGAGCCATTCCTGCTCTGCTTTGAATACAAAAGTAAGGATTTTATTTTAATTTTTCGTTGCTGCCTTTACAAACTCTTCTTTCAGCAGTTCAAAATAGTGTGCATCTATGAAGTGATGGTTCTTGAAGCAGGCCTTGCGAAAGACACCAACCTGTCTGAATCCCGCCTTTTCGAGTACCCGCATGGAGGCCCTGTTGTTTTCAAATACGTTGGCAAAGATGCGGATGACGTCTGTCGCTGCCCAATAGTGACTTAAGGCCTCCCGCAGAGCTTGGCTTGCAATGCCTTGGTTCCAGAACGGTTCAGCCAGCCAGTAACCCACTTCGGCATTGAAGCGTTCCACGTCCGTTCCTCTTATGAAACTGATATTACCCACGGCTTCACCGTTTATATCAATACAGTATTCGCCGGGTTCTTCACGACTTGTTGCATAGCCGATAAAAGAGCGGGCATCTTCCTCTGTATATGGAAACGGTAGCCGGTCGCGGCAGTTGTCCCATATCTTTTTGTTATTCAGGTGTAGAGCCAGCGATTGTACATCTGACATCTGCCAGGTACGGAGTTGGAAAGAATTCTTCTGTATCTTCATAAGTGATGGCATTATTTCTGCAAGATTTTTTGTACTGCCTTCCGGCAACGGGTCAGGTCTTTAGAGTCTACAGGCTTTTCTTTGATACTTCCCCTCTCTATAACAGCCTTTACTCGGAAACCGCTCCATTTCAGGACTGCCTTCAATGCCTTTATGGTACCTCTTGACTGGTTGAACAATATATTGAAAGGGTAGGGCGTTGTGCATGTGCTTACCAGTATAGCCTGCTTCCCCTTGTGCAATGGTTTAGGAAAGCCATGCGGATTATCTTCTATCAGGGCATAGACCATGCGGTCGAAAAGTACCTTGAGCTGTCCGGGCATATTTCCCCAGTAGCAGGGAGCACCGATAATCAGTGCATCGCAAGCTTTGATTATTTCAGCTATCCGTTGGGCGTCATCAAGCGGTAGGACACAGTCCCTTCGGGTGCGGCAGGCCATGCATCCCGTGCAGGCTTTTACCTGCAGGTCGGTCACGCGTATCGTGTCTACGTGGGCGCCTTGTTGCACTGCTTCTTTCTCTATTGCGTTGAGCATGGTCCAGATGCTTCCATTGCTGCGCGGGCTGGCGTTCAGAATCAATATATTCATATTCTTTATATGAGTTTCTTCATTATATAATTGGTCAGTTGCAGACGGTTGGCCTGTGCGCGTTGTTCCTGTTCTACGATGTAGCCCCGCCGTTCAAAGAAGCGGCGCGCCGTGATGCTTACTTCGGAGGTGATTTCGTGTATGCCGTGTTCCTGTGCATAGCTCTCAATCCGTCGCAGCAGGGCAGTGGCCAAACCCTGGCCTTGGCAGTCTTTATGGATAAACATGGAGTGCAGATAGCCGTCACTGCGGATGGAAGTGAAGCCGACAATGCGTCCTTCGGCATCGGTGGCAGCTATGAAGTGCAAGGTTGCCAGCAGCTTTTCCCAATGTCCGGGCTTTTCTGCGCACGAAGCCCAGTCGGCCACTTCCTCAGCCGTATAGTCGCGTCGGTTTATGGTTAGGACGGTATTGCGGAAGAGTTCCTTCAGTTCGGGAATATCGACCTCGGTGACGGAACGGAAGATGAAAGAGGATGCTGTTAGTTGGTTATTATGGTCCATCATGTTTTTCTGGGTTATGTTATGGAATTATCGTTCGTGTACGATTCAGAAGCTGCTTTATGGGCTGCCAGTGAAACTTGACCGGCTATTGTCTGTTTGCAAAGTTAATTATTTCTTGCTTTTATCTTCTTTTTCTTTATTCAAGATGGCTGCTGCTACGCGACGGATGTTGCGCTTGGTGTAGCCAAAGGAAGCCAGAGTGCTGCGCTTGTCCAGGTCGTTCACGCTGTTGACCCATACACTGCCTTGGTCAAAGACAATGAATATCTGTTCACCCCACGTCAGGCTTCCAAAGGACGGGTTGGTGTGGCACACGATGCAGTCATCGCCGGCATGGTCAAGGCTCCATTTGTATTTTGTTCCGGCAGCAGCAATGGCGTCGAAGATGTCTTTCTTGCCGAGTGTGGTCCGTATTTCCTGAAAACAAAGTTTGCGGGTTTGCAGATGCCAGGTGATGAGGCCTAACAGTAATGTAATGAAGAAGCACCAAAGGAAAAAGTCCAATCCGCTTCTATAACCCTCGATAACGTGTTGCTGGATGATTAAGCAGAACATGCAGGCAGAGAGGTAGAACATCATGGCTGGAAAGCCGTAGTGTGTCGTGGCCCAATCGGTGCTGAGCGGCAATCTTTTATTGCGTAGGATAAACGGGGCAAAGTCTACCTCTCCTTCGCGGCGGAAACGCAGTCGGAACAGCATTCGGCCAATCAGGTAGCAGCCTATGAGCAGCAGGAAGAAAGGCCACTGGGAGGCAAAGCCTTTTTGATAGATGCCGGATTTTCTGGCTGAGAACCTGAGAGAGTTGTCATAGTCGATGCCATCGAATGCCAGCCCTTCTACCTGACAGGTAAAGACGCTGTTGTTTTCGGGAAAGAACTTGTATTGATACACATATTCGTGCGACTCCACACCGTCTTTCATCTGATAAGCGGAACTTTCGCTTTGCTTCTCCAGTTTCCATCCGTCAATGCTAATGGTAGGTGGGGTGAGGTCGGGCTGCCGGCTGCATGTGAGTATGATCCGTACCGGGTCATCATTTTTCTGGGGCAAGCAGGCTGAGAGCGTACAGACCACGGTGTCATTGCTTGCCTGACGGGGAAAGAGGCGGGTGATGAATTGGGGAGCGTGCATGTCGTTCGCATTGATTGCTTCATTCCCGATTGTTTGGCTCAGGCTGCCTTGTGCCGCTGCCGGTGTAGCGAACAGGCAACGGCCTATGAGGAATATCAGGAGAACTAATGGCCATCGTAGGGCAGAAGATGTACTGCTGTAGTTGATGCTGTTTTTCATCGGGTTTTGCTTTTGGATGGTAACGAGTATTATGACTGTTGGCTTTGTTCGGACAAATATAGTTTATCTGTTTCATTATGTCAATTTTGCATGAGCTTTTTCGCTCGGATGCCGGACGTTGCATAGAAGGATAATTTAATGCCCCGCTGCTTGCAAACAGGTAAGGCTTGCATAAAAGTGGCTAATCTCTTAATTTTGTATCTCAAAGAGTAGGGAAGACTCCTCCTTTTAGTAATATGTTTAAGTTTCGCATGTAATATTTCCTTGGAAGTTAAGAAGTTATAGAAGTTATCACTCCGCTTTGCTCTGTTAGAAGTTAGAGCCGATAGTCTTGCAAAAGAGGAAACTGGCAGTAACAAGTCTATTGACTTTTAACTCCTAAGCCCACCTTGGTGGGCGATAACTTCCTTTAACTTCTTTAACTCCTGCAAGTTTCGCACTTGCGAAACTTGAGTAATATGTATTTAATTGAAGAATAAGATGAAAACATCAACTGTGTTAATTGTAATTTTGGCCTTGGCGGTGGTGGCACTTGTTGCCAGACTGTTCTTTTTCAGTAAAAGCACTTCTTCTGCTGCATCGGCCGTGATGGAAAACTTGATGACCCGCACCAGCATTCGTGCCTATCAGGACCGGCCGGTGGAAGATGAGAAGGTAGAACAACTGTTGCGTGCCGCCATGGCTGCGCCTACGGCGGGCAATCGGCAGCCCTGGAAATTCGTGGTGATAAAGGACAAGCAGACATTGAAAGCCGTTTCCGGGCATTTCAATACCATGAAGATGGCCGAGCATGCACCATTGGCCATTGTGGTATGTGGCGATATGGACAATACTTATCCCGCAGACGGGCGCGATTATTGGGTAGAAGATACCTCGGCAGCTACCGAGAACCTGCTGCTTGCGGCTCATGCCTTGGGACTGGGAGCTGTGTGGTGTGGCATTTACCCCATGCAGGAACGGGTTGCCTATCTGAAAGACCTGCTCGGTCTGCCCGAAAATATAGTACCCCTCAATGTCGTTCCGGTAGGTTATCCGGCCGAGAATCCTAAGCCTAAAGATAAATGGAAGCCTGCAAATATCCATTATGAGAAATGGAATGGAGGCGATTCTGCGGTGCGCTGAGTAGACCTGCGTATATACAGTAAGAGGGGAACCCAACATGCCGGTATCGCAATCTGTACAGAAGCGGTATCTGCTTTTAGGTTCATCCTCTTGTTTGTTGTTTGGTCTGAGTTCCTGCGGTAGTAAAATAATAGAAGTTTCGGTTTTACCGAATTGAAAATCGGCGAAGCCAAACTTGCAGGAGTTAGA
>USEY01000038.1 GCA_900553815.1 uncultured Bacteroides sp. | reverse complement strand
AGAATAGAAGTTTCCTAAACTTTAGATCCGGGTTCGATTCCCGGCGAGACTACTTCTTTTTAACCTTTCCCTTTCATTTTCATTGTTTCTTTATTAGTCAGGAGTAGGCAGGCGGTGGTGGGCATCGTGCATGGTCTTGTCGTATAAAGTCGTATGGGGCAGATAGGGATGGAGAAAATATGAAAAACATGTCGTCAGAAAATCCTCTTTGCGTTCGTTTGTGGCATCGGGTGGCAGATTGGTTGCGTGCCTGGGTCGAATTGTTTGTGCCGCGCACCTGCGTGGTATGCGGTGATTTGCTGTGCGAGGGCGAAGAGTGCATTTGCCTGAAGTGCAACATGGACCTGCCGCGAACCAATCTTCATCTGCTGAAAGACAATCGGGTGGAGCGCCTGTTCTGGGCCAAGATTCCGTTAGGGCGTGCCACTTCCTATTTCTATTACCGCAAGGGCAGTAGCTATTGCAACATTGTTCATCGGTTGAAGTATGAGGGCAACAAGAAGATAGGTAGGGTGATGGGGCGTTGCATGGCGGCCGAGTTGTTGCCTTCCGGTTTCTTCGAGGGGGTGGATGTCCTGATGCCCGTACCCTTGCATCCCAAGAAGCAGCGGGCACGCGGATACAACCAGAGCGAGCTGCTGGCCCGTGGCTTGTCGGAAGTCACCGGATTGCCTGTTGATGCCAGGTCGCTTGTCCGTCAAAAACATGTGGAGAGTCAGACGCGTAAGTCTGCCTATGAACGTTGGGCCAATGTGGAGGGTATCTTCCGGCTGGAGTGCCCGGAGCGTTTTGCGGGTAAGCATGTATTGTTGGTCGACGATGTACTGACCACCGGAGCCACCACTACTGCCTGTGCTGATGCCTTTGCCGATGTGCCCGATGTTCGCATCAGTATTCTTACGCTGTCTATGGCTGATTAAAATCCGTTAGCTGCCTGTCAGTAAGTATTTTAAGTTCCTGATTTGATATTTTACTGGAAGTTAAGAAGTTATAGAAATTATCACTTCGCTTTGCTCTGTTAGAAGTTAAAGCCGATAGTCTTGCAAAAGAAAAAATTGGCAGTAACAGGTCTATTGGCCTTTAACTCCTAAGCCCGTCCAAGACGGGCGATAACTCCTTTTAACTCCTGCAAGTTTGGCTTTGCCGGCTTTTACTCGGCAAGCGCCAAACTTGAGCAGGTATTTTTTTATTGCTGGTCTTTGGCCTTGAATGCCAGCGCATACATGCGCATCTGCTTTACCATGGCCAGCAAACCATTGCTGCGGGTAGGAGAGAGGTGTTCTTTCAGACCAATCTTGTCGATAAAATAGAGGTCTGCATTCAGAATCTCATCGGGGGTATGTCCCGATACTACCTTGATGAGCAGTGCAATGATGCCTTTCACGATGAGGGCGTCACTCTCTGCCTGAAATACCAGCTTGCCGTCTACCTCATCGGCCTGCAACCACACATTGCTTTGGCATCCTTCTATCAGGTTCTGTTCTGTTTTATATTTTTCGTCCAGTGGAGCCTGTTCGTTGCCCAGGTCAATAAGCAACTGGTAGCGGTCCATCCAGTCGTCGAAGTCGCTGAATTCAGCAATTACTTCATCTTGCAGTTCATTGATTGTCATATTATTCAGTTATTTAAGTATTCTATTTAGTCAATTCGTTTAATCTTTGTTTCCATTTCGCTTTCCTGAGTTCCCGTGTCAAGCACGGGATGACGGCTCTTCAACAGCGGTTAGTGGTCAGTGGTAAGCGGTTAGTGTTTTCGCTTCCCTCCCGCATGGTCCTGCTCCCCTAGGATAGGGGAGCTGCCCGCAGGGCTGAGGGGTACGTTATTCAGCAGTTAGTGCTTCCGCTGCCTCCTGCACGGTCATCCCGCACTTGATGCGGAATCTAAACCAAAGAACTTAATGTGAACATCGGCACATCCCTTCTTTATCTGTGCTCATCCGTACTATCCGTGTCATCTGTGTGCCTCGCTTAGTCCTTCCGCACTTGTCTTAATCCTCCTCGTAAATCACCTGCATCACCGTCTGTCCTACGGCTTTCAGCGTGTTGCGGTCAATGCCGTTGATATCGTCTTTCACCGTGTGCCAGTATTTGTAGAAGCCGTCCGGGGTAGAAGGTACGATGTCGATGGTAGGTATCTTGGCATAGCGGTTGACAAACAGATGGTCGTCCGTAACATAGCCGGCCTGGTCCTTCACAAAATATTTGCCATACCCCAGGTCATTGGCTGTCTTCCACACCTTGCGGTTCACGTCGTGGGCATATTCTTCGGAAAATCCTTCATAGAGGAAAGTGGCATCGCGGCCGCCCACCATATCCAGCAAGATGCCGAAGCGGGCGTTATAGTTGGCCACGTGGGGATTGCGTGCCCAATATTGTGACCCCAGTCCCCAGTATTCTTCATTATGTTTGCCTTTGTACGACACGTGCGGGCCATAGTCTTCAGCGTCCACCAGGATGATGTCGATACCCAGCTCCGGTAACTGCTTTTGCAGGTGACGGGCTATTTCAAGCAATACACCCACGCCGCTGGCACCATCGTTGGCACCCGATATGGGGGTGCGGTGGTTCTTCTTGTCAGGGTCGGCATCGGCCCACGGACGGCTGTCCCAGTGCGCGAAGAGGGCAATGCGTTTCTTGGCTTCAGGCTTGTAGGCACCAATGATGTTGCAGCTTTTCAGCAGGGTGCCGTCGTATGCCACGAGGTCAGCCGCCTGCCGGTAGACCTTGGCGCCCAGGCGCTCCAGCGTGTTGGCCAGGTAGTCGGCACAGGCGCGGTGGGCTGCCGTATTGGGTACCCGCGGTCCGAAGTCGGTCTGCGCTTTTACAAAGTGGTAGGCACTGTCAGCATCGAAGACGGGCACATTGACCGTCTTCTCAGGTTTCTTCTTATCCGTGGCGTCACTCATGTCCGATTTCGATTTGTTGCTGCTGCACGATACCACTGCTATCAGCAGCAGTATGCATAGCAGGCCTAAACTATAGTTCTTTTTCATCTTTTGAGGTTATGTTAGTCTTTTCGTATATTTTATTACTAAATGTGGGCATCTGTCAAGGTTTGTTCACCATGCAGGCTGCATGGCCTGCGCCTGTAAGTTGTAGAGAAGAAAGTCTTACTTCATTCTCCATACTCCAGTTTCACTTCCTTGCTGCCTACCTCCAGCCTGACAACGGCTCCGTTTATCAGCGGTACATTCATGCTCGTATGCCCTACCGGGAAGTTGAAGCAGACGGGGTAGTCATACTCTTTCATCACGTCGGCCAGTGCGCCATACAGCTCCTTGCCAAGCGATTTGTTTTCTTCATATTCCGTGAACTGTCCGATGATGAGGCCCGACAGCCGCTCCAGCACGCCGCCCAGCTTCAGGTTGTACATCATGCGCTCCACCGCATGAGGGCGTTCGCCCACATCCTCTATAAAAAGTATGGTACCTTCGGCCGGAATATCATAAGGGGTGCCACGCAGGCCGTGGAATACAGCCATATTGCCGCCGCGCAAGATGCCTTCGGCCGTACCTTTGTGGTTCAGTTTGTGAGCCGGGCAGCGATAGCCCCCTTCAGCGTCTGCCGTGCGGAAGTTGCCGAAGAGAATGTCCTTCAACCGTTGCGTACAGAAGTCATCGTCAGGTTCCACCGTCAGGTGCCGCGCCATAGGTGCGTGCAGCGAAGCAAAGCCGTTCTTTTGAAACAGGTTGTGCAGGGCGGTGATGTCGCTGAAGCCTATCAGCCACTTCGGGTGTCGGGCAAAGCCGGTGAAGTCCAGTTTGTCAACCAGATGCACGGCGCCATATCCTCCCCGGCTGCATAAAATGGCTTTTGCCTCTTCATCGTCCATGGCCTGCTGCAAGTCGTCGACACGTTGGCTGATGCTGCCGGCATAGCTGGCGTATGAACTGGCGGCATGTTTCCCCATCGCCACTTTCAGTCCCCATGACTCCAGACGTTGGCGGGCTCCCTTCAGGAACGATTTGTCAATCTTGCTCGATGGTGACACAATGATGACCTTGTCGCCTTCGTGCAGAAACGGTGGAAATATCAGATTCTCCATAATCGTAGTATTTGTTCTACATTTCGGGCAAAAGTACATAATTTGGCAGACTGCACACATTATTTAGAGCAATTTTTTAAGACTTATCTTCAACCTTCCGCCACCCCGTGCTTGATGCGGGAACTTGGTTGGGCACACAGATGACACGGATGGGACGGATGAGCACGGATAAAGAAGGGCTTCGCCGCTTCGACTTAGAGCCCGTATCGGGTGCGGGATGACCCTGCGGGTGGGAATCCAGCCAGTATACTAACCACTTACCACTAACCACTTATCACTGTTTAATGGCCGTCACCCCGCACTTGATGCGGGGCCTTAAGAAGGCTCGCTACATATAGCGACAGCCCAATACATAAAGCTTAATCTTCTTCCCCTGACATAGGGGAAGTACCCCGAAGGGGGGATGGGGTACGGGGATGGATAAAAAGTTATAGTTCCCGCATCAAGTGCGGGATGACCCTGTGTGAGGGAAGGCAGCCAGTATACTAATCACTTACCACTCACCGCTGCCACCCAATATCCATTTCCATACCTCGTATGTACCCTTCTGCCCGTCTGCGCCAGCAACCGGCTGAACGCCATGCACGAATAGCCCGCCATGGCCGCTGGATTCTTGCGCTTCAATGTGGCATAGATATCCGCAGCCGACATCAGCCGTGCACCCTGTTCATCAGGCTCGGCAAGGCGAAAACACGACTCCAGTACTTCCTCGGCTGGGATGGTACGATAGAAGGCACGGTTGTGCTGCTGTATCTCGGCTTCTTCCTGCTTGTTGAACCAGCAACGTCCACCGTTCTTCAATTCTTCTTTCAGCTGGGCATACAGCTGTGCATGCTCAATGGGCGTAGTGCAGTCAATTTGCTTTTCTACTTCAATGCAGATAAACCGTCGGCTGCCCGAAGTGTCCACCAGCAGGTCACGGCGGTTGGCCGTACCGATAAACGAAGCAATGCGTGGCAACGGCTCCGTACTGCGCTTATAGGCACGACGGATGTGCAGGCTCTCCATCTGCATCAGATTTTTAAGCAAAGGCATACGGGTAGCAGGCAGACGGTCGAACTCGTCCAGGTTGATGAGGCCGTACGACGCCAGCTTGTTCTCGGCAGAAGTGATGTTGGTCAGGTCGAAACTTTCGGTAAAGTATGGCCGCAGTTCCCTGGGTAGCAGCATGCGGCAGAAGGTAGACTTGCCCATACCCTGCACGGTGCTGACCAATAGAGGAGCGACACTGTTGGCTCGCTGTTCCTGTTCACTGTTTCCCATCCATTGTGCCGTAACTCCCAGCATCCAGCGGTGGAAAGAACGTACCCACAAATCGTTGTCAGATACACGCCTTGCCAGTTCCTTTACACGGTCCTTGCCATCCCAGAGGGGCAAGTGCTCAAAGTAATCGGTAAACGGATGATAGGCAGGGGCGTGTTCGGAATCAATATATCGTTTGATGTCCACGTCCCAGCAGTCCACCCCTTCCTCCATGGCGGCCAATGAAATGGTGTGCAGCAGGCGGTCGTCCACGGGGCGGTAAGTCAGATGGTGGGTATTTGGGTCGGTACTTTTCGTATTGAGAATGGCACATTCCGCCCGGTCCGTCAGCCGATTGTAGCGGAAGGCATAGTGCAGTTGCAGGAAGTTGAGCAGGCGGCGTATGGTCAGCTGCTGGCGGGTAGGTTTGGCTGTTCCTTTCACAGCAACCTCTTCTTTCACAACAGGTTCCATCACAGGCCCCTCACCATCCTTTTCTTCCTTATTATATATAGGATGCTCTTCTGTCTTGGCTTCTGCCCATTCCACGACTTCGCTCTTGCCGTTCAGCCAGAATTGGAATTCCTTGTTTTTCTTTATACTATCGGCATTAGCCTGCACGGCCGTGTTCCATGTCAGGCATATATCCAGCTTGTTCCGCCCCATGACGACACTGGCTTCACCGTCGGGCAGCATGGTACAGATACGTTGCAGATTAGCCAACAGGTACTCACAGTTGTTGGGTGCAGACTCATTCTCAACAGGTACAACGGTCTTCTTGGAAGAGCCGGAGAGGAGATGGAAGAAATGTTGAAAGAGATTCATGTGATTCAGTGGTTAGTGATGAGTGGTAAGTGATGAGTATTCTATTGGTAACTTATAAACTCAAAAACTTAAAAACTCAAATGGTCAGTATTCTTGTTTCTTGTATCTTGTTTACTTGTCAACTCGTCAACTACTCTGTCACAAATATACAAAATTCGGAGGCCTTTGTCAAGGGTTTCGGGGCGTTTTCTTGGGTGGTGAAAGAAGAAAAATTGCCCTTGTTGAAGGAGATAAAGTTGCCCGGGTGAAGTTTCACAGTCAGGCACTGAAAACGAGCTGTTTGCGGTGAAAGATGGGGGTGAAGAATCAGTTGTAGCTGTGTATTCTTAGTAGAGACGTGGCGTGCCGCGTCTCCCCTTTCGCCTTGTAATCTTGGATAATGTATTATGTTGGTAATCAAATGGATACCGTGAATTCTGTTGCCTTGAGACGCGGCACGCCACGTCTCTACCGGGTTTTGCCATTATTGTGTGCTTCGCGTTTATGTTTGCTGTATTTTTTCGTAGAGACGTGGCGTGCCGCGTCTCCCCGTTCGCCTTGTAATCTTAGATGCTGTATTGTGTTGTTTATCAGATAAATAATTTGAAATTAGTGTCTTGAGACGCGGCATGCCACGTCTCTACCAGGATTCGCTTTGTTTTGTCAACACAGTTTGTGCATTGATATTCCCTGTGTAACAATAATGTTTCACGACATCCCGCTTATTATCAGTTTGTTATCAATCCGGTGAAAGCGTGAACCTTTTTTGAGGGAATACTTCTCTTCTCCTGCTTTTCCGGCAGAGTCGGGTGTAGGCATTGTGACAGATACCATTTTTTTTCCACCTGAAGACCTACTTTAGTCGGCTAAAGTGGCACTTTATGACGCTAAACAGGGACTTGGCAGAAACAGATACGGCTGTGAGGGCCGACGCTGCCGCAAGTGTGAGCCAACGCAGCCGTATCCGTGAGTCGATACAGCCGTAAGTGTGAATGATAGCAGTTAACTCCTGACGGGAAAGCAGTTAACTGCTATTGTGTAAAGTCTTAACTGCTATCGGCATAGCAGTGTACTGCCAGGATGGATGCTCCTGTATGTCATGCTCCTTGGCAGCCAGTTCTGCTACTTTTCCTAAGTTCCTGTGTCAAGCACGGGATAACGGCCTTTCGACAGCGGTTAGTGGTCAGTGGTAAGCGGTTAGTGTTTCCGCTTCCCTCCCGCACGGTCATCCCGCACTCGATGCGGGATCTAAATCTCATCGGCACATCCCTTCTTTATCTGTGCTCATCCGTTCTATCTGTGTCATCTGTGTGCCCAACCAAGTTCCCGTGTCAAGCCCGGGATGACGGTCTTGGGGTAGGGGAAAAAGAAGGCCAGGAAGTACCCCCATACTTCCTGGCCATAGTTGTCAAAAATCGACCTTAATCAATTTATTAACTTAACACGGTGCAAATATATGCCATTTTTTCAATACTTTTCTACAATGGCAGGAAAAATAATAGGCCGTGCCGTTTCATTGATACACTTTTACTTCCAGCTCACCTCGCAGTGCACCCAGTGCATTCAGCGCCAGCGCTTCCATCTCGTCTTCGCCCGGATAGGTATGTACGGGGGCCAGGAACGATACGCGTTTGCTCAGGCGGCTCACTACATATTCGCTGTAAGCAATGCCGCCGGTCAGCAGGATGGCGTCTATCTGTCCCTCCAGTGCCACGGCAGCTCCGCCCACGCTTTTGGCTATCTGGTAAATCATGGCGTCCAGCACCAGTCGGGCATGTTCGTCGCCCTGCTCAATGCGTGCCACCACCTCGGCCACGTTGTTGGTACCCAGGTGTGCGGTCAGTCCTGCCTTTCCCGATATGCGCTTCTTCAGCTCCGCCTGTGTCAGCTTGCCCGAGAAGCAGAGGTCTATCAGGTCACCAGCCGGCAGCGTGCCGGCACGTTCGGGCGAGAAGGGGCCTTCACCGTCCAGGGCATTGTTCACGTCAATCACCCGTCCCTTGCGGTGCGCGCCTACCGATATGCCGCCACCTAGGTGGCAGATGATGAGGTTCAGGTCCTCATAGGCCACCGGCTGTTCGGGGTGGGCTGCCGACAGCTCGCGTGCGAAACGGCGGGCAATGGCGCGCTGGTTCAGTGCGTGCCAGATGGTGATGCGTGGCATCAGTGGTGACCCCGTCACCCGTGCCACCTCCTCCAGCTCGTCCACCACGCCCGGGTCGGCAATGAACGCCCGGCAGCCGGGCAACATGGCCGCCAGCTCCGAAGCAATGAGACAGCCCAGGTTACAGGCGTGCGTACGCATGGCGTGCATGATGTCGTTCAGCATGGCGTCGTTCACTTCGTAGACCCCGCCGGGAATGGGTTTCAACAATCCGCCCCGTCCTACGATGGCATCAAACTCAAAGGGTATGCCGTCGGCTTTCAGCTCATCTACCACCAGATTCTTGCGGAACTCAAACTGGTCGATGATGCGCGGGTAGCGGGTCAGCTCCTCTACCGAATGCCGGAGCGTGCGCGAGAATATGGACTTTTCGTCCTCGAATACGGCTATCTTCGTCGAAGTGGAGCCGGGGTTTATGGCAAGTATTTTCATGTTAGTCAGTGGGGTTAATCAGTGGTAAGTGGTGAGTGGTTAGTGGTAAGTGATAAGTGGAAGTAATTTCTCGTTGACTTGTCCCCTCATCAACTCAAAAATCAGTGATAAGTAGTTCAATTTTTGGATTTAATATGACTTTGGAAGTTAAGAAGTTATAGAAGTTAAAGCCGATAGTGCCATAAAGGGGGGGAACTCAGTAGCACCGTCTATTGGCCTTTAACTCCTCAGCCCGACGAAAGTCGGGCGATTACTCCTTTTAACTCCTTTAACTCCTCGTCCTCTTGTCAACTCGTCAAGCACGCCATCGCTATGCTGTAGTACTTGGACAGTCCGCTGTCGCTGCGCGAGGGCAGCACTACCGGACAGATGGGGCCTTGCAGCAGGCCGGCCATGTCAGCATGCGAGAACAGCGACACCGCTTTGTAGAATGCATTGCCCGACTCGATGTTGGGGAATATTAGCACGTCGGCCTCGCCGTTGATGGGCGATACGATGCCCTTGATGTCACCGCTCGTCTTCTCGCACGAGGTCTTCACGTCCAGCGGTCCGTCGATGATGACGTTGCCAAACTCGCCCGCTTCGGCCAGCTCCACGATGTTGACGTAGTCCAGCGAGTGGGGGAACTTGGCGCTGACCTTCTCCGTGCAATGTATCAGCGAGATGCGTGGCTGCTCGATGCCGAAGTGATGGCACGTGTGGATGGCGTACCAAATCATTTCAATGCGCTGCTGCAGGGTGGGGCGGGGGATAACGGCCGCGTCCGAGAAGAACAGCAGCTTGTCGTATGTCGGTATCTGCATCACGGCCAGGTGGGTCAGCACCTTGCCTTTGGGCAGCAGACCGTGCTCCTTGTCAAGGATGGCACGCAGCAGGTTGTCCGTATTGATGATACCTTTCATCAGGATGTCCGCTCCGCCCTCACGCACTATCCTCACCGCTTCGCGCGCCGCCTCGTCGGGGTCCTCTATGTGTATGGTCTTCACGTTGTCGGGATAGCGTTTCAGGGTGGGATACTTTTCCAGGATAGCCGAGTCGCCTATCATCAGGAATTCGGCGATGCCCTCTTCCAGGGCGCGGGCTATGGCATACTCCGTATTGGGGTCGTTGGCGCAGACCACGGCAATGCGTTTCCGGCGGTTCAGGGTCTGCAGATGTGCTGTCAGTTGGTCAAAGCTTCGTATCGGTTCCATGAGTTTTTTGAGTTTTTGAGTTTGTAAGTTTTGAGTTTTTGAGTTCTTACTTACAAACTTATAAACTTACAAACTCAAAACTTACACAAGCAAATATCAGAAAAAATGTCGATAAATCAAGCGTAGATACCTATAAAAATTCAGATAGTTGCTTTCTTTTTGTCAAAAACGGACGTTCAGGACAGAGATTATCCGGTTTGTTACTTTAGGCGCGGATTGCGCGGATGACGCGGATGGGACAGATAAGAATGGCTTCACTGCTTCGGATTAGATCCCGCATCAAGTGCGGGATGACCGTGCGGGTGAGGTGGATGCCAGTATACTGACCGCTATTAAGTTGACGGGTTGACAAGGGACAAGTCGACGAGAAATTACTTATCACTAACCACTCACCACTTATCACTGTTTAATGGCCGTCACCCCGTGCTTGACACGGGAACTTAACAGAGGCACACTATATATAGCTGCTGCCCTAGATATAAAGCCAAATCCTCTTCCCCTGATATAGGGGAAGTACCCCGAAGGGGGGATGGGGTACCAAGAAAGCGGTTGAGATCCCGCATCAAGTGCGGGATGACCGTGCGGGTGGGGGCCTCTCCCCCGGTCCCTCTCCCAAGGCGAGGGGAGGCCATGCGGACAGGCAGCGGGAGCACTTACCGCTTACCACTAACCGCTGAACAACGTACCCCTCAGCCCTGCGGGCAGCTCCCCTATCCTAGGGGAGCAGGACCCATGCGGGCGGGAGGTACAGCGCAGCCCACGTCTATAAAAAAAGCACCCCGCATTTTGTGCGGGGTGACGCTTTGGGGGTCCCACTTTATTTGTGGGCATCTGTTTCATCTGTGTCATCTGCGTGCCTTGTTTCAGTTCCCGCACGCAAGGAGTGAGCTTCCTTATCTTACCGCCGCTTTCTTCACGACATCGCCGTTGGCCGTCGTCACCTTGAACAGGTGGATGCCGCGCGGCAGGCTGAAGGTGGCTTCTGTAGTGTCGGCCTTGCGCTGTTCTACCAGCATGCCCTGCGTGTTGTACACGCGGATGACATCGCCCGGCTGCAGTCCCAGCACGCGGGCCTGTCCGGCGGTGGTCGACACAACACGGATGTTGCTTTCCGCCTCGTCCACCGAGCGGTTGAAGTAGAGCTGGAAGCGGTCGTTCAGGTCACCGGCCTGCGGGGCGTTGAAGGTATAGGCGCCTTCCTTCAGGTCGGTGAGAGTGCCCGTCAGCTTGTCTTCCAGCACCACGGTCTCGTAGTCGTAGGCGTCGCAGTCGGCAGGGATGTAGAGACTGTACATGCCGGTCTGCGGCACTGACAGGCCTATCTGCACGCTGCCGGCCTTGTCTACTGCCGACAGCAGCGAGTAACGTCCGCCGTTCTGCTCAGCATAGATTTGCGGTCTGTCTTCTGCCATCCACTTCACGCCATCCGCACCCATGTCGAAGTCCGTGCGGGCTTCCGACGATTCAACGGCGTTGAGCTGGAGCACGTCAATCTGCTCGCTTGCTTCGTCGGAGTATTGTGTCGTCTCTGTCGTATTTAAAGCAACTATCAGACGGGTAGTCGTTGCAAACGCAGTACCGCTCTTAGAACCTGTCGGTTGCGCTACAGTGAAGGTCTCTTCATCTTTCAGCGTAGCCGTCTGGGTGAACACGGCGCTTCCGGCAGGAATATGGCCTCCTTCCGTTCCGACCTCAGCCGTATTCACCGTCTGATAACTTCCATTATATCCATAAATCACCCGTCCATACTCCATGTCGCTGTAGTTCATCGCACAGAGGAATGGCGAACCGAAGAGGTTCCAGCTCATGTTTTCCTTGTGGGTGAAGCGGTCGCCTCCTGTAGCTCCTGATGCCCATGGTTCGTTAAAGTTGTATTTTTTTAGCAAAATAGACTTTTCTTTACCGTTTTCAATATAAGGGGCCGTACTCTTGCCATAGAAGCGAAGTGTTTTATTTTGTTCTGTTGTATTCTCAAAGAGCAGACCTTCGTACATACCTGCTTGGTCCATATTTTGGTCCGTCCAAGCTGTATTTCCTGTATTCGTACTCTGTCCATCATCAAACTTGTAATCGTATGCCGCTCGGATGCTTCCATCATAGCGTTTCGGAGTCAGTCCGGCAAGTACACTTGTAGTGGAATTGACATCGAACGGCATGGCCACCAGGTCGGCACTGCCAGCCGGAATGTCACGTTCCACCGCAAAATTAGTCAACGAAATATAATTGCCATTACCACGCAAACCTGCCTTATGCTCCAAGAGCAGGAAGCCGGGGTTAAAGGCCTTGCCATTGGGATAAACATTGGCTGTAATGGAAAGTTCTTGTCCCTTTCTTACATATACCACTGACTTGCCTACGGGATAATCTGTAGTGGTAATAGCATAATCACTGCTGATATTCCACGTCTCAAAGCAACCGTTGTCCACTGCGTTGCGGATACGCGCGTTGCCTATCAGGTCGCGTTTATGACCGACTAAATCGGTATAAGTTTTTAAATCTGTAATCGTGCCTGCATCTATATCCGTTGATGTCTCCATCAACTGATACTTCCAATAATCATCCGTCACATAGCTGTTCGTCTCGTTCTCATTCACAGGGGCCCGATTATTGCCATTGTCTGTGACATTTGCGATACTACCCGTTGCCGTCACATTCACCGCCTTTACATCACTGACACTACCCAATACCAGCGAATTATACAACAGTCCGGCAGCCGTACCGCCTACATCATTCTTTACCACTGAAGTAGACAATGCCCCGGCATTTACCGTCGCCGCTCCCGTCACCACAAATCCATCTATCACGCCATCGGCACTTATTGTGACTGTTCCCAAAGAAGAACGGTTGGTGGCCTCCAACATGCCTTTGCGCTTGGTGAGCAGCTCGGAAACAATCGCTTCAACATCTTTTTTTGTATAAGAATCGCCCAATGTAGTACTACTCCGCTCATCATTCATACCTCCATATACTTTGGTATTGTCCAATGTCAGATTGAGTAAACCTGTATCATTATAATTGCCATGCACAAAGACATAACCGTTTGCATTCTCGGTCTTATGATTCAGCGCATACAGCCCAGCCAAATCCACCGCACCCTGCAAGTCGCCCAGTGCCGTCTCCCAGCTCTTACCGTCTGCTGTTCCTGTCAGGTCGGCCTTGACGTAGACAATCGGCTGCAAGGGGGCCTCGTATTCGTAGGCACCTATGTCGATGGTTTTGTCCACCAGACGGTCGTTGTTGCCTAGGTCAACCTCTGTGGCTGGTATTGCTGTGGCATTGGCATTGGCATCCGCAACAACCTTCACCACATGAGTCAGATAAAGCTCATTATTACCCTTATTCAGCAACTGCACGCTCGGACGGATACGGTAGTCTCGGCTTTCAATAACGGAGTTATCCGGATTACGGAAATTCGGTCCATTATTGACATTATCGTTGGCAACGGTTCCGTCTATGGACACATTATTATTACCAGTCGGTAAATTCTGATCTGTATTTTTCCAAGATACGGAGTTATAAACATTAGCCGTTCCGTCGATATCTGCCGTCGTATTATTCGCAAACGTCGCATTCACCACCGTCGTTTTGCTATCCGCTCCGCTCAGCCCCGTACCGCCATCGGCAAACAGCGTATTGTAAATAAGCATCTTTCCGCTATTACCGGTAATATCCAGCCCTTTATTGCTGATTCTGAACCCACAGTTCTTTAAGGTCAGCGAGCCATCGGTTTCGGTACTTGCGTCCATGCCTGTACCGCTTTTGCTTGTATTGATAAACGTGAAACCTTCAATAGTAACCGACTTCGCGTTTGCCGAAACTGCCATCAAATCGTTAGTTGAGACATCATTGCGCAGAACGGTTTGTTTACTGAAATCCTGCTGGTCGCCACTGCCGGTGCAAGAGCCTTTCAAAGTGAGACTGTTGCTTAATGTACTTGTAGACATATTGAGAATATATGCCGTACCGGCAGAAAGCTTATCCCAAGAATAATTGCCGTCGCGTACATAAACCACCCGATCGCCACTATTTTGTGTCGGATTGGCCGCCCCCACAATAGCACCACGCAAATCATCAGTAGCATTCGCCCAGCTGTTGCCAGAACCGTCTCCTTGAGAAGTGGTATCCACATAAATGGCCGTCATGGTAGAGAAGTTCGAAATATACTGATACTCGTAAAGACCGATATCAATAGGTTTGCACAACGGTGTTCCACCTTCTCCGTAAGGCCCGGAATATCGGGAATAGGTGCCGCCGGAAATATAAGCTTCCGTCACCTCATGCTGCCCCAGATACCCGGCTGCGCTGAACCAATCCTGATAAGTTCCGGTCGTCTGATTGGCTGTGTGACCAATCTCTCCCGGGTATTCGTCAGCCGTATGCATCGTTCCATCCCCCACATCCGTCAGCACGGAGATCGCCACCGGATTCCACAGGGTCGATGCCGAATTGCCGTCAGCACCGGCCTCAGTGGAAGGATTGGTGAAGCGAGGCCCATTGTCGGCCATATTCTCTTTAGACAGCAAGATGTTGGTGCCTATTCCAAACTTTTCCGCATAATTCACGTCGCTGGCGGAATGGGAAACATCGTAAACATTAGCTATATTCGTGGTCGTTTGATAGGTTCCACCCTCATTTCCCCAGATCAAGGTATTCACAATGTGACTCTTACCATTATGTGCGTAAATCACCGGATTAGTAGTCGCTTTATTACGCACAAAGGTATTGTTCATAATATAAAGTAGCGGATCGTGTGATGAAGATATGCCCTCAGCATAATTTGTACCGATGGCACCGCCCTCACCTGCCGACTCGTTATTGGCCCACAACGTGTTTACCGCACGCAAATTGACTACTTCATCAATACCCGACACGTATGCGGCACCGCCGCGGCTTGTCAGTGTGGGAGTTTGACCTGTAGCTGTATTCGCCACCGTCTTGTTTCCGGCCAGGATACAACCCGACAGGTTCAGGTCGGCATTACGTACGAACACCGCACCACCACGCACCGCCGTATTGTTCAGCAGGCGGCAACGACTGATCGTATAGGTCACGCCATTGCTGTAGATTCCGCCGCCACGACCCTGCTCGTCTTCATTCGTACTGTATGACAATTCATCATCCGTCTGCCCGTACATCACGGTCAGGCCGTCCAAAACAACGGGATTGGTTGTCGTCCCCTTGTCCGTGAACACCACATGATAAGCATTCTGCGCCGTGCTCGAAGCATTGATCTGACCCGAAAGGATGGTCTGGTTGGCCAGTTCCCACGGTTCGTAGATACCGTTTTGGTTGAAGTCGGAGTAAGCGCGAGCATTTAGGATGCCGGTGATGTCTCCCATACAGGTAAATGTTCCAGTAACCCCAGGAATTGATGTCAGGTTTATACCCGAAGAAATCATTTCCGTTCCACTAAATCCACCATAAATGCTCACCCCTTCGGGCACCACGAACGAGTAGAGCCGTTGGTCGTGGGTCACTCCTGCGGTAGTCGTTCGCAGATAAGAAGGCTTATAGGTGCCTCCGGCTAACAGAATTTCATACTTGGTTTCGGCATATTCGCTTTTCGTTCGCATCGAGCGTATATAGCCCAGCGCATCTTCCAGCGTAGAGAACGAGGTATAGAACGAACGGCCCAGATAGTCTCCCATGTCTTCCCCGTCAGGCAGTGTCACATTGGTGGTGGGTGACACGAAGATGCGCGTAAACAAATCGGTCGGCAAGATGCCGCCCTCGTAGGCGAAGGCTCCGGCATCAAGGCGTTCGGCGGCATTACCTGTTTGTATACGGTCGATGTTCTGCATATCCTGAGTGGCTACGTTGAAGATTTCCACCAACTTGGTCTGATAGTCATTCTTCACGCCGTGCTTAATCAGGGACGAATAGTCCTTCAGCCGGTAATAGTCATCATCCTTGATGAAATAGAGCGACTTGTCGCTTTCGAGCATTCTGTTCTCAAAGTCCGATGGCATTTCCTGTGTCTCCACGAAGCAGTTGTTGAACGGGTAGAAGCTGTTCTGCCCTGAAATGTTGAATACAGTTTTTAGCTGGGCGTCTTCAAACTGCTGGCTAACCACACCGCTCACATTCTTGTCCGAACCGGCCCGGTTGTCGAAAATCACCGTATTGACGTTCATCACTGCACCATCTTCCATGTAGAGACCGCCACCGGTAGAGGATGCCTCGTTGTTGGCAATGGTGCACGACAGAATGTGTGCACGGCTGTCTTTATCCGCAACGGTATTGTCGGCATAGATACCGGCACCGTTAGTGGCTTCGCATTCTATTATGGCCGTACCGCTCACCGTTGCGCCCGGCAGCAGATACAGTCCACCGCCCTCGATGGCCTCGCAGTTCATCACCACGCAGTTGCGCACATGCGCTCCGCTCGGCACGATGGCTCCGCCGCCCCAGGTATTTGGATTGCCTGCTCCGGCCATGGAGGTGGCGGAGCCGTCAATCAGGTAAAGGCCGTCGATGATGGTTGGCTTGGTCAAAGCCTTCGTTCCCGGCCATGCACCGAAGGTCACGGCATGATAACCGCGAACGGTCTGTACCGTAGAGGCGTTTGCTTCGCTCACTGCGCTTAAAACAGTTTGGAATTTCATAGGGTTACGTACATTATTCCCCGTCGCATTATCCCAACCGTCATTTTGATAAACACCATTATTGAAAGTCCCCTCATAATATCCGCCCATCAGGGTCACTCCTTCAGGAATAACGTATGTATAGCTCTGCGGATCAGAAGCTGATGCCAAAGTATTGGCATGATATACATGCGTCTCGTTTTCATATCCAGACACCTTTACTATTGCTGCCGACAGAGTTCCAGCTTTAACCTTTTTGCCCGCATCCGTCAGAATGTCTTGCAGTTTCATGGCACAGGCGGCATTTGCAGGATTCTCACCACTGCGCAGACCAGCACCGTTTTGCGAGACATAGTAGATTCCGATGGTTTGTCCGTTTTCTGTTTGCGTTGTATATGAAATATTGCTTTCGTTTGTACTCTCGAATGCACCCATGTCGATACCGCAGTCCTTAATACGTGCTGTGTATTCTGCATCGTAATCGGGAATGGTGACTCCGGGTATGGCTTCCGTACCGGTGTTGATGGCAGGAGAGCCGGTTGATAAATGATAATCACCATTTTGTTCATCGACAAATGAAGGATAACCGGATACATTATGTCGAGATGCATAAGTAACATCTCCATGTATCAAAGAAGAAGATTCATGAGCATTTCCTGATGTATCAGTATAGCCTACATTGCTATAATATACATGAATTCGATCTTTCATAATACTGTAACCATCGTTATTGGGCTTGTCCCCACTAGAACCTGCAGGGATATCTACACTAAGCACTTGCAAGTTTAGATTCTCCGGAGCGGAAATACCAATATTGCGACCTCCCTCTTCTTTATTGTTATAAATAATGCAATTATAAATCTCGGCAGAATCATAAACAAACATGCCACCACACATAATATTTGAATAGTTTGCATCACCAGTCTTTGCAGTATTGCTAACAATCGTATTATTATAAAAATTACCACTTATCTGGCATGCGCCGGCACCAATTGCCATGGTATGGTAAGAAACCTTTTGATTATTCCATTCCAACGCTTCTGCACGATTCCCGGAAATCAGTGAGTTGAAAATTGCAGCAGTATAAGTCTCATCGTTTAAGATATATAATCCGCCTCCATACGAGAATGCGGCACCATTGGAATCTTGCTGTTGACTATAAACTCGTATTGAGTTATTTATTATTTGACAATTTCTAATGACACCTCCCCGACAGAACACACCTCCTGCCACGGTATGAACTCCACCGCTATTTGATATAATATTCTTTTTATCTGCTAATATAATGTTGTCTTCAATGATACAGTTTTCCAAGACACTGTTTCCCATCATGTAAACACCCGCACCACCACATTCTCCAATGAGCTTAGTATCCAAGTTCATAATATTTCCTGTTATAGAATATCTATAACCGGTATTCAGAGAGCCGTATCGAATAACGAATCCATCCCAGACTGTTTCTTTGCCAAAATGTTCACGTTGTGCAAGTACACGCCCAGTATTGGGCCAAGAAGAAGAATATATAGAAGTCTGGGGATATGTTGGCTTATTAGTTTGTGCCTGTAAATAAGTTTTGTAAGTATTCGGGTCACGGTCGTCTTCTCCCGGTGTTCCCAAATCGGGGAAGCCGCCATAAACATTGACTCCCTCCTTCATCTCATATGCGTATGGCTGGCTGTGGATGTTTGTGGAGGCGTTGACATTATCCGGATTACCCTTTATGGTTCCGGTATATATACCTGCCGCTACCCAAATCTTATCGCCGCTTTTAGCCACTTCCAAAGCTTTTGTTAATGTGGCAAATGCTGTACCCCAGGAACTGCCGTTGTTGTTGTCATCTCCATCTGTGCTGCGCACATAAATCACACCGCTTTCTGGCAATATTGCCTCGTATGCTCCCAAATCAGGCGCACCGCCCAAATTACGGACTTGTCCGGCAATATCAGTCGTTAAACCGGTAGAGGTAGTCACCTTATTAATCAATGCTGCTGCATTTGTTGAACTCGTTAACGGTCTGAATTCCGAATATCCGCCCAGATAAGTATCAAAACCTAAAGTCGCTCCTGCCTTGTTTGTTGGATTGGCAAAGTTCTTGGCTCCTTCAGCACCAATTGTGCTTAATGTTTGTGTATTGTTTGAAGAATTTCCTGCCGAGAACGAAGACGTTCCCATATCAGCCGGTGCCGCACCTACATTATTCACCACCGTAACATGGTTCATTGTCAGGTTTGTACAGTTGATAACGGCAGAAGTTTCCGTGATATTTGTATTGTTGTTCACCACACAATTGTTCATCGTCAGTTTGGCATTGCGTGCATCAATAGCTGCGCCCTCCTTAGCCGTATTGTTTTCGAAGATACAGTTGTTGACTGTTGCCTCTGCACCGTCGTGCACCAGCAGTCCGGCGCCATATTGGCGCGTTGCCTCACCGGCGGCATAGCCGTTGATGACATGGAAACCGTCGAGCACCAGCTGGGCTTTCTGCTGCACCGTGATGCAGTGGTACAGTCCTTCTTTAATATCCTTGGCCTCCGTGTTGCCGTTGATGATAGAACGGTGGTTCAGCGGGTCGCGCAACACGGTTTTGTTGATGTTATCGCGGTGATAGCCACCATAGATTTCGATGGGCTTGCCGCTCTGTGCAACAGGCACGGTCACGGTAGCCGTCTTCGGGTCGTTGTTGGTGAAGGCATAGCGTGGCCAGAGGTCTCCCTCGAGTACATGTACTTCCAGACGCTTGTCACCAACTGTAGCCTCGTCAAGATTTGCCAGATAGTCTATCGCATTGTTGAGCGAGCGGTAGGCCGTAGCCCAGGAATCGCCCTGATGGCCAGGTTCCGTACATTCTACGTCTACATAAACGATAAAGGCATCGTCGGTTTCCTTTGGCACAATTTCCGTCGCTTCCACCATAAAGGCACCTACGGCGGGCTTTTGGGCGAACGTCTTTCCCTGTATGTCCAACTCCGGCGCCAATACCACTTCTGCGGGCAACATGCCGAGCGCCATGCCGCGTGCCCACAGGTTGGAGCCGCTGACAGGTTCCCAATAGTAGCTGATGATGCCGTTTGCCCATGCGTTCTGTACACCGTAGTTGGTTTCCAAATCAAATTTCATGTCCTCATCAGGCTCCTTGAACCGTGGCCCTATGCTGCTTTCGTCATCCGTTGCGCCGGTATTATCGTCCACCAGTGAGAGCGTCTGCTCCTGCAGTGTATAGTTCCATACTGCATTGTTCGTACCCGAAATGGCGTTGTAGAGGAATCGTACGGTTGATGCCGACGGATTGCGTACATACATTGGGATGTTGATGGTGCCTTTTCGGTTGTTCCAGATAACAGAGTTGAGCACCAACGCATATTCATCTATATAGATACCTCCTGTTTGCGAGGCTTTGCTATCTGTTGCATCTGTTGCGGTGACGCAATTGTTGTTGGTGATGGTATTTTGCATCAGCACACCGCCCTTGTCGCAATAGACGGCACCGTTGCCGCTCATCGTGTTGTTCGACACGACACAGGTGGACAGGATGAGGTATTCGGGATGGTCGTTGAGTGTTTCCTCTTCGTTGTGCAGGTAAGCGCCCGCACCGTTGTGCGCCGAGTTGTTGGCCAGCATGGAGCGGAGCACCAGTCCGCGGTTATCCACATACACGGCACCGCCGTCGGCATCGGCATTGTTGTTATAAATAAATGACGTTTCTACGCGTCCGTCTTTCAGGTACACGCCGCCTCCATTGCCCGTGGCATAGTTTTCCTTCACGATGCAGTTGGTCAGGTAGGCATTCGCCCCGTCCATGTATACACCCGCGCCGCGGTCGGTCTTGAAGTCGTCGAGTCCTGTTCCACCCTGGGCATAACCGCCTTGTATGGTTACGCCGTCGAGTATGGTGACACGGCCGAACGCTCCTTCGTTCGCCATAGGCGCAAACCACACCACATGGCGCGAGTCGCTGGTCAGCGTCCATTTGTTGTTGTTCCATTGCAGGTTGGCGTGGTCGTAGTAAGCGCCCTCCAGGATAGTTACGTTGGTGTAGTCCCAAGGCATGGTGCCTTTCTTTCGGTCTTGTTTGCTGCTTTCCGGATTAGTCGCGTCAAATCCGCCATACACGCTGATGCCATCGCGCATGCGGAACGATGCCGAATAGGCTGTTCCGCTGATGAGTTGCGCCTGCGGCGCGTATGTTCCTGCGGCCACCCAGACTTCTCCTGCCAGTTTTTGCGGGTTGTTGTTGGCCAGTTCGTCAATCATCTTTTGCAAGTCGCCCGAAGCGTTGTCCCAGGAAGAACCGTCGCCCGTACCGCCCTTCTTCACGTAGCGGATACGGCTGGTAGGTATTTTTTGAAATTCGTAGGCGCCGATGTCGATGACACCGTCAACGCGCAGGTTGCCCGCCATATCCTGATTGCCGTAGGTGGCGCTCTGATAAGCGTCTCCATAACCTTTGTCGTGCATCACCGACCCCTCCAGCACATTCCACGACCAGAGCGGATAAGCCATCTGGCGCCAGTTGAAGTCGCGGTCAAAGCTGGTCTTTACCGATGGAGCGTCGAACATCGGGGCATCTTTGTCACCCCGGTTTTCCTTGGTCACATATACGTTGTGGTTGTTGTCTGTACCTGCATCCGTATTGGTTACAGTCACCTCATGATAGGCCGAATTCTGGAAATTAGGCTGATTTTCAGCTGAAAGCAAGGTGTTTCCCCAGACAATGGAGTTGAAAACGCTGAAATCAGTTATATTATCTATTGTCATGTCGATACCCGCCCCCGAGTTGCGTGCTACAGTAGAATTTATAACCTTACTGCCAGTGGAAAGGCGCAGACCGCCGTTTTCGTTGTTGAAGATGGACGAATTGACCACGGTCGCCTGTCCGGCCAGGTAGATGCCGCCTCCGGCATTGACTACCGCCGCACGTTCGCCTGCCGCGTTGTTGTAGATGACACATTGGTTGATGAGTGACTCGCCATTATTGACGTTCTTTACTGCGGCGTCCACATAGATGGCACCGCCCTGCGTGGCATAGTTGTTCACGAAGAAGCAGCGTTCGATGCGGAAAATGCCTCCGCCGTTATTGTCGCCATATATATAGATACCGCCTCCTTTCTCATCCGTACCGTCAGCCTGTCCGCCGCCGATGGAGAAGCCGTTCACCACAGTGGGGTAGGTGTTGTTGTTGCCGCTGCTCGACGTTGGGGTCATGTCGATGGACAACACGTGTGTGGCATTGTTCTTGCGAGTCTCATTGGCAGGGAAAATCAGGTTGGTATTGTCAATGACGTCATCCTTTCCAATATCTCCCGACAGTACTGTGCGGTACCTCAGCTGGTAAGGCTTGCCCAAGGTCTCGCGGGCATCAAGGGTTGTCTCATCGCCCTTAAAGCCGCCGTAGAGTTGTACGCCGGACTTGAGGGTGAAGCCATCAGTGTTAGGAGTGATATAAAGTTTATCTGTAGCGTCTATTTGTTCAAACCCTTGCACCCAGATCTGGTCGCCGGCTACTGCGTTGTTAAGGGCATTGGTGAGCGACATTGTGTTTGCCCATGATGAGCCATCGCTGTTACCCGTCGGGCTGACATAATATGTCTTGCTTTGTGCCATCGCAGCACTCCCCATAAAGAGTGCCATTGCCAACAAGGCTATCTGAAATATGTTTTGCTTCTTCATCGTTGTTATGTTTTAGGTCATTATGTATATATAATGTATGTTGTATCTTTGTTGTCTTCCTCTCGTTTCTACATCTTTTCTGCTCGATGCCGTCATCCCGCACTTGATGCGGGATCTATACCGCTTTCTTTTCTCCGTCACAATCTATCCCATTAATCGGAGCATGAGACGCGGCACGCCACGTCTCTACTAAGTTCCCGTGTCAAGCACGGGATGACGGCCCTTCAACAGCGGTTAGTGGTCAGTGGTAAGCGGTTAGTGCTTCCGCTGGCTGTCCGCATGGTCCTGCTCCCCTGTAATAGGGGAGCTGCCCGCAGGGCTGAGGGGTACGTTGTTCAGCGGTTTGTTTTTCCGCAGTCCTCCCTCTCTTTAGTCCTTCATCCTCGTACCCCATCCCCCCTTCGGGGTACTTCCCCTATATCAGGGGAAGAGTATTTGGCTTTATTTTTCAGCTTCAGCTTTCTTATTTTATCTGGTGGACGTACTTTGTGTATGTCCCAGCTTTTCCCGTCCGTATAGTCTTGCTCCTCTAACATAGGGGAGCTGTCCGCACTTTCGCCCGGATGGTCCTGCTCTCCTAATATAGGGGAGCTGCCCGCACTTTCGCCCGGATGGTCCTGCTCCCCTGATATAGGGGAGCTGCCCGCACTTTCGCCCGGATGGTCCTGCTCCCCTGGGATAGGGGAGCTGCCCGCAGGGCTGAGGGGTACATTCCCCATCTTCAATACCCAATATCTTGTCTATCTATCTTCTATTTCTTTCTTCGTTTCCTTTAATGCTTGCCTGATGTCATTTAAAACGAAGTCAGGATATTCAAATATCTGTTTGTTCTCAAAGCGTAGGAGGCGGATGCCATGCTTACGCCATAAATACTCTTCCCGGCACTGGTCATAGTTTATTCCCTCTTCCGTGAAGTGTCCTTGCCCATCTACTTCGATGCCCAGTCTGGCAGCCGGACAATAGAAATCTAAGATGAATGGTCCAACACCATACTGTCGGCGGAACTTTACACTATCCAGTTGTTTCCCTCGCAGCATGAGCCATAAAGCAATCTCTGCCGTTGTCATCCCCCTTCTCAATCCTTGGCGGAATTTCTTCTGTTCCGGCTGGTTGTATCTATGTTCTTTTTTCATGTGCGATACAAGGTTGTTTATTAATACTTTTCTTTTGCTCCCCTCTTATACCCCATCCCCCCTTCGGGGTACTTCCCCTGTATCAGGGGAAGAGTTTCGCTTGATGTCTCAGGCAGTTGCTATATGTAGCGTGCCTTTCTAATCCCCGTGTCACGTGTGGGGTGACGGACCTTAAACAGCGGTTAGCGGTTAATGGTAAGCGGTTAGTGCTTCCGCTGCTTGTCCCTGCCCGCATGGTCCTGCTCCCCTGGGATAGGGGAGCTGCCCGCAGGGCTGAGGGGTACGCTTTTCCACCTTCAATATCCATTTTTCCTCTCATCAACTTCCAACCTATGTACCGCTATTATCCCCAAAAGTTATATTCCCATCTCCCGTTATCCCCTTAATCGTTGCATTCACTTTGTACCAGGTGGCTTGCTTTAGAGCCTCTTGGAAGTTTAGGGTATATGTATAACCGTCATCAGGGATTGTTGCTCCACTTTTCTTAGCCGTTATATTAAACGTCACATTAGGTGTAGTTGTTGATGTCGTTTTATCTATCTCTCCGTCAGGAAACGTATAATGATACACCCGTCCATTGCGTTGGCTGATTTCTGAGGTGTTGTAGAATTCTTTGGTTGCAGTGGTTGGCGAATAGTTTGATGTAGATAAATCAGGGAACAGTCGTCCTTGTGCCGTACCATTATACTTGAATCCCGTTACCTTCACATCCGTATAACCAGCCTCATACGCATCCGCCGCATCCCACTGAATATCTATCTTTGCCGCCAGTCGGGTCAGTGTCATGGTGGGGATTTTTCCCATTTCCCCGGTGCCACCCTGTTGGATGTTGAATACGGCTGGCTGATTATCTGTTCTGTCACCTTTGTAATACCCCGTAGCTACGCTGACAAACTTCGCGTAGTCGATAGTGGTACCGTCGATTGGCTTGGTATAATCATTCGATATAGTCAGTGCCTGGACGGCATCATTATTTGTACATGCCTTTATGTCTAATTCTGGGTTCTGGGCAGCATCACTACTATACGTCACCCCATATATATATACCTCTCCCGGCTCAGCATCAATGGCAAGCAACTTATAGTTGGTATTGCCATTGTATGACGGCAACGCATTAAATTCCGCTTGTGTGATGGTAGTTGTTTTTACTTTTGAATTATCCGTATACGCCAATATCACCGCCAGCTGATTCCAGCACGCCCCTTCGTCCACGGCCGTTCCCGGGTCGCCTATGCGGGTGCTTGCCGATGCCGGCACACTGATTATCAGCTGCACCGTCTCCGTGTAAGGTGCCGGTACGTCCTCTTCTTTTTGGCAGGCTGCCAGTAGGAAGAGGCAGGTGAAGAGTAGTAAGTATGTCTTGGTTATAGGTTTCATATCTATGTATATGTTTAATATGTTCATTGTCTTCCTTTTTGTCCCTCAGGTCTTGTTCCCCTGATATAGGGGAACTGTCCACACCTTTCGCCCGCACGGTTCTGCTCCCCTGATATAGGGGAGCTGCCCAAAGGGCTGAGGGGTATATTTTTTAGCTGTCAGTGCTTTCGCATTCCTCAACACTCTTATAGTTCATCCCAGTATCTCATCCTTGTAGCCCATCTCCGTACCCCATCCCCCCCTTCGGGGTACTTCCCCTATATCAGGGGAAGAGTATTTGGCTTTATGTCTTGGGCAGTTGCTATATGTAGTGTGCCCACTTTTTAGTTGTCTTGTCAAGCACGGGGTGACGGGCATTAAACAGCGGTGAGTGGTCAGTGGTAAGCGGTTAGTGCTTCCGCTGGCTGTCCGCATGGCTTTTCCGCCCACATGGTCATCCCGCACTCGATGCCGTCATCCCGCACTTGATGCGGGATCTAATCCGAAGCGGCGACGCCCTTCTTATCTGTGTTCATCCGTCCCATCTGTGTCATCCGTGTGCCTTTCCTAAGGCCCCGCATCATATTTCCACATCAAAGTCCCCTCCCGGCTTCCAGTCCAGTTCCACCGATACGCCTACTTCCGGGTTGTCGGTGGTCACGCGCCCTTCGTCGTCCAGCTTCACCTTGATGACCTTCATGGAGCCGGCCTGTAGCGGTTCTTTCAGGTAGAGGATGTTTTTTACATATTTGCCGTCGGGCAGCTGTGTGTACAGGTCCATTTCCCAGATGCTGCCGTCTGCCTCTGTCGGGTCGTCGTCGGCACGTGTGGTCGGCGTGTCGGCCGAAGGGAAGCATACGGTGTGGAAGGCAGTCAGGCCGGCGGCCTCGGTGCGATGGGTGCGCACTACGGACGGGTGATTATATGTGAATACACTGTCGGCGCACATCAGTGCCGTGGCCGTGCGTCGTGTGTAAGAGGCAACAGGAACGGCGGGCGAGTTGTTGCGGTTTACCACCAACACCGGCACGGCGTTCTGCATGTAGAGCGTTACGTGGAACTGCCGGCTGCGAGCCTCTTGCTCCAGATACTCATAGCCCATGTAGATGGCGGAGCTGTGGGCATCGATGGTGTCGGCAGCGGCTTGTCGCAACTGTATGCTGTTGTAGCTTGCCGAGTTGTTGATGCTTACCACCTCCTCCTCGTTGGTGGCGGCCAAGGCAATGTTGTGATAGTTGCCGGGCGTCATATAGAGGGTGGTGGACACCTGTGAAGCGTTGGGCCTGCTTTGCTGATGGCTGGCCAGCTCACCGCTTGTGCCGTGGAAGAAGGAAAGGTCCATGACGCGTGCACGGTTTGTCATGACGTTCTCCAGGTTGGCACGTATCTCGTTGGCCAACTCCTGCTCGGCAGGTGTGGTCAACTGCTCGTTCAGCTCCGTCTCCAAGGTGAGCGACAGCTCCAACTGGTATTCGATAGCATAGTCCACACCGCACTTCGACAGGTCTTCGTCGATGCAGCCCGTGGTCAGCAGGAGGGCGGCGGCCATACATCCCGCCAGGCGGCTCCAATGCTTCTTATCCATTCGTTGTTTCTTGTTCATAGTCTTTTCTGCTTTTAGGGTGGCCGACTGTGCGGCCGTGCCTGTACCTATTATATTATATATATAAGGTAGGCTTTGTGAGTGGCAGCCCAGCCAAGGGCTGCCACCCGGTACGCTTCCCGGAAATAGGGGGAAGGAGGGGGTTAGTTGCCTCCGATTTCTACGTCAAATGACAGGCCATTTTCCCATTTAAGATCTACTGCAAGTCCAAAACTTAAGCTAGTCGAACGAAGGTCTGGTATACCATTATAAGCATTCTTTAATGATGTAATTGTTAGTTTGGCAACAGATTTGTGGTCCTTCATAAATACAGAACTCTTTTCTGAATTAGTGTCCAAATCAGGATTTAATTGTGCTACTAAATAGAACTTAGAACCGTTAAATATTGTACCATCAACACCTTCTATTTCTTTACCAGTATTGTTTATGAGTTCTATTGCGATATTAACTTTTTCTTGCTGATCTTTCTCAACTCTTGTTGTCTGTTGTGCGTCAGTAAAAATACTGTTGTCTAATATCAGCGTGTAATTGGGGTCGCAAGCTGTTGTAGTTACTTTGTTATTAGTAGGAATGGCGGCATCATAGATTACTTGATTTCTTGCTAAAGTAGCACTATAAGCTTGGTACATATTCCATTTAATTTCATCTGGCTGTCCACCAACTAACACACCGCTCAACGTAAAACCATTAGTTCCTATTGCTATTGTGTTACCCTTTGCATCAATCAGACTACTGGTTTTACAACTAACAGTTGTTTCTAACATAGCAACCCCATAATTAACCGGACTTACCATTGCTATGGCACGAGTTGTTGCGTCTACTGTCTCTTGTTCCCAACCAGTCCAGTCTTTTTCACTACCCCAAGAACCGTTTACAGGGAAAGTTGCTTCTGCATTTGCACTAGCTTTTAATGCAGATTCTTGGAAATAATATAGTGAGGATGGATAAGTGAGATCTTTAATTTTCAACTTATTAGTAGTCCCAATTTCGTATGAATCATTGTCAGAGATAAATTTCGCTCCAGCGGTTAGGCTATTGTCAAATTTTACACGTACAGCGCCATCAGGTAAATTATAATTTGCAGGGTAATTATTTTTAAAAGTTGAGGGATATGCAAGAGTTTCTTCACCTAAATTGCCCGTAGCTGTTAATACAAAATCTCCACCTGTACCTAATATTGCTTCCCGTATATCAGCTGCAAGTTTCTCATCTGCGGAGCCTGAAGCATTCGCAAATTTGAGTGAGCGGTATAATGCTTGCATTAAATTAAGAATGGAGGTAGCAGAACCAGCTTTCATTAGGATAAGCTTTTGATATAGATTTTTAAGAGTTTTCTCATTAACAGTTGTTTCTGTTGCCCATGCAGACCATCCAGTAACATTTTCTACACGATTCAGTAGTTTCAATAATGAAACTTCCTCTGTCATTGCTGTGGTAGTTGAAATTTTTTCCAATTTAAAATTTATTTCACTTCTATCCCCCAGTCCATCAATTGTTGCATTTAGTTTGCCATTCGCTTTATTATCAGCTCCTTGGGCGACTCCATAAAATAAAAAATGATCGGTTCCAACAGGAATGTCTACATCATTATAAATTCTTTGAGTTTCGTTAGTTGCTACTGCACCAGTGATGTCACCTAAAACTAGTATTTTATTTATCGCTTGTGTTGTAGTCCAGCTAGTTTGGGTATATGGAATTAGGCGAATACCTGTCATTCCCAAAAAAGTAGTTCCGCTTTGCTGCGTGTTCTCGCCAGTCATCTTCGTATCCGCCTTTCCTGCCGCCGGAATATTAATCGCAAACTGCGTCTTTACACTCTCCCCGTCATAAGTCGGGTTTACGTTCCCCATGTCGTCCTCGTTGGAGCAGCTGGTGAACATGGCTGCACCTGTCAGCATGGCAGCTGTCAGGTACATGTACTTGCTTGAAAATAAATTTCTCATACCAGTTAAAATTTAAAAGTTAGACAATTCATTTTATCAGTTATATATATTCTCTTTTTTAGTTCGTTATTATTTGTCCTATCTGCTTTCCTTCTACTTAGTCTGCATTGTCCTCCCGCACTTGATGCTGTCATCCCGCACTTGATGCGGGATCTAATCCGAAGTAGCGACGTCCTTCTTATCTGCGCTCATCTGTCCCATCAATCGGAGCATGAGACGCGGCACGCCACGTCTCTACTAAGGCCCCGCATCACGTGCGGGGTGACGGGCCTTCAACAGCGGTTAGCGGTCAGTGGTAAGCGGTTAGTGCTTCCGCTGGCTGTCCGCATGGTTTTCTCCGCCCGGATGGTCATCCCGCACTTGATGCGGGATCTAAGTCAAAGATCTTGTGGTACAGCGGCGAAGTTTTTCTTTATCTGCGTTCATCTGTCCTATCAATCGTAGCATGAGACGCGGCACGCCACGTCTCTACTAAGTTCCCGTGTCAAGCACGGGATGACGACCCTTCAACAGCGGTTAGTGGTCAGTGGTAAGCGGTTAGTGCTTCCGCTGCCCTCCCGCATGGTCCTGCTACCCTGGGATAGGGGAGCTGCCCGCAGGGCTGAGGGGTACGTTGTTCAGTGTTCAGTGCTTCCCATTTCCTCCAAGTTCTTCCTTGCATCCTCATTTCCCAGCTCAACAGCCTTTTGGAAGCACTCCTGTGCCTGCTGCTTGCGGCCCAGCATGTAGTAGACCACGCCCAGGGTATTCCATTTGCGCTCGTCGGCCAGGGGCTGGAGCAGGTCGGCAGCTGCCTGGTATTGCTTGCTCTCTATGAGGGCGACGGCCCGGTTGATAGCCTCGGCCCCGGTGTCGGGCACTGCCTCGTAGTAGACCTGAATGTAGCCTGAGTTGCGCTGGCTGACGAAGACGTTCCGTGCCAGGTAGCGGTAGGGCTTTCCGCCATTGAGTCTTCTCAACAGCTGTTCGCGACGGTTGACGTCGGACGTCTGGTCGATGATGCGCAGCATCTCCTCGCGCTCGGCCAGGTCGCTCTCGTCGATGACATCGCGCAGGTCGGCCCAAGCCTCGCCGCCGTTGATGACCTCGTAGACCTCGGCAGGCATGGGCACCTGCTTGTCAACATATTCTTTGAGCGCCTTGGCACGTTGGCCGGCCAGGCGGTTGTTGAAGGCCAGCGGACCTTCGGGCGATGCCAGACCGATGATGACTATCTTGGCCACGCTCGATGTGGAGTCGGCCTGTATGCGTTGCATCATGCTGACTATCTTCTGCAAGGTTTCCCGGTTGTTCATGTAGTCCTCGCGCAGGTCGTACTTGTTGATGGGGAAGTGCACGTAGAGGGCACCCTTCATCTTGCGCAGGGGCACGGCGGGGTTATAGGGCCGGTAGTCCTCGATGGGACGCAGGATGGCCTCGCGCTTGGCTATCTGTTCGGCCACGCTGAGGCGCGGTGCCAGCAGTCGGGGCATGGGCACGAAGGGACGCACGTAGCGTGTGGTGGCCAGCGTCTGTGCGGGCAGGGTCTCCACGTTGCAGCAGCCCTCGCGCTCGCGGCCCAGGCTGAGGGTCAGCTCGCCCTGCTTCATCCACGGCTCAACGGGCACGGTGGCCTGGTAGGTCATGGTCTCGTCGGCACGGTAGACGGTGGGGCGTGCCTGTCCGGCGAGGTGTGCGGCGCGGTCGTTGTACTTCTTGTTGCGTGTTCCGGCAAATTCCACGGTGCTCAGGTTGAGGGTGTCGCCACCGGCCGAGCAAAGGCGGGGCGTGACGAACAGGCGGTAGTCGCTGCCGGGGCGGGCGTCGCCCGCGCTGAGGGGAAAGCTGATTTGCAGCTGTGTGCTGTCTTTCCAGACGATGCTGAGGCTGTCGGTGGGCAGTGCCACGGCACAGGCCGGAGCCAGGCAGAGCAGGAGAGATAAAATATGAGGAGACATATTGGTTAGTGGTTAATGGTTAGTGATAAGTGGTTAGTGGTTAGTGATAAGTGGTTAGTGGTTAGTGATAAGTGGTTAGTGATAAGTGGTTAGTGATAAGTGGTTAGTGGTTAGTGGTTAGTGGTTAGTGATAAGTGGTGAGTGGTAAGTAGTAAATGATTCGCTTATTTACCATTTATCATTTATCATTAACCATTATTTAATGATATATATAAGCGACACCGCCGCTTTGGTAGGCATGAGCTTGACCTTATGGTCGCTGCCTACCTTGTCGCCGCAGGTGGCGCATTCGTACTTGTCGTAGTCCACGTAGGCGGCTCCGAATCCTATTTCGGCTTCGATGCTCCAGCGGTTGTTGAGTATCCAGTGGTAGCCGTAGCCTATGCCGGCGCCGAAGAGGTCGCCCTGAAAGCGGTATTCCTTCAGCTCGTCGAACAGTCCGAAGGTGAACTGGACGTTTCCGGCGTTGAAGTGACTGTAGATGGGGTGCACACCGATAAAGTGTCCGCCAAAGGGCGCACAGAACCAATAGCGGTACTCGGGCTGTATCCAGAGGTGCCGCCACTTCTTGTTGTCGCTGAATGTGAATGGATTCCATGAAAGGGCAAGGGCTACGGTGGATTTCTTTCCTACCTTTAGCTCCGGCTCAATGTTGAACGATGCAGTACCCCACTTCACAAGGTCGGTCTTCAGTGCGAAGTCTTGCGCCATGATACTCTTGGCGGCAAATGGGGCATACATGATGAATAATAGTATAATCAATCGTTTCATGTATCGTGGATGTCGTTAAGTAATTTAAGTCAAATCTATCAGTGGCGTTCGTGTCGGTTGAATGCCATTTGTTCGGTTTGTACGTCCTGATTTTTGCTTCCCGGCTTTATCCCCTTTTGCCGGTTGGTGCTGAAATAAGACGTAACAGTAGCACATTATGTACAAATGGTATATCCTCGTGTTAACCGGATTTGTAGTAACCTCTGCGCTCAGTGCCCCTGTTTGTATTTTTCTGGTCAAAGATATGAAATATTTTTATAGCATCTGTACAGCAATTTGTGTTATATAACATATTTTAAGACGCCGCTGATAGTCTCGTGTGTGATGCTTTGTAGCTATTTGGTAGATAATAGTATAGTGTAATTGCAGCTTGGCGGTTCTTGTTGTTACTTTTCTTGGCTTTTGTTCTTCTTTTTATCTTTTCTTCATGTAGCCGATTGTACGGGTATGTGTGTTAAGCCTTTTTGTGCGGTCGGTGGTTGACGGGGCGTTCGTTGTGGCGTTGCGTGCTTCCTTGTTCTCTTTGTGTGTAAGAATATTTACAAATGGTTGCTTTTGGAGGCGTACTCATGAGCAGGTGAAAAGGGAATATGCGGGTTTAGGATGGCCTGTATGGACAGTGGCTTTTATACCTACCTGAGACGCATCTCAGTCGTATTTTGTTCGTTCTTCCTTCGTTCAAAGGTACCCGTATTCGAAGAAAGAACGAAGAAGGAACGAAGGAGTAACGGAGCAGAAGGCTTCTGGAGGGGGTAAGGGGTGTTGTTTTGGAGGAATGTGATGCTTGGTGTCTTCGGATGGGGCGGGGGTTGCTTTTTCTGCGTATGTACGCGTTCGGGAATTTTGACAGATGGGTTAGTTGGGGCACACGGATGACGCGGATGGGACGGATGAACGCGGATAAAGAGTTTTTTCGCCGCTGTACTACAAGGTCTTTGACTGAGATCCCGCATCGAGTGCGGGATGACCATGCGGGAAGGAAGCGAAAACACTAACTGTTAACCACTGACCACTAACCGCTGTTGAAGGGCCGTCACCCCGCACATGACACGGGAACTTAGTAGAGACGTGGCGTGCCGCGTCTCATGCTCCGATTGATTGGATGGATTGATTGTGTCGGAGAAAAAAAAGGGAGTATGAACCCTGCATCAAATGCGGGTATGACCATGCGGGCAGCCAGAAAAGTACTAACCACTAACCGTTGACCGCTGTTTTGCTGCTTTTTGTAGAGGTGCGTTAGACGGACTCTTGTCTGCCGATATATATAACTTGCTGGTTTCTTCGCTCATTATAATAGGTATAGTCTGGTCTTTCGCCCGTGCGATGGAAATTACCGGTGTCGTCCGTTTGTTTTTATGCCGATTAGTGCTAATTTTGCTTGGTGTATTGAGTTGAGGTTATGGCCTTGGCTGTGACAATGAATGTGCAACGCTGACGTGCGGCTGATGGCGGCATGCGGCATAATAAAGGAATAATAATATGGAAAATCAAGGAACAGAGAACGGACAGTTGCAGATTGAACTGAAGGATGAGGTGGCACAGGGTATTTATGCCAACCTGGCTATTATCTCGCACTCCAGCTCGGAGTTTATATTGGATTTTATCAGGGTGATGCCGGGATTGCCGAAGGCGGGAGTGAAGTCACGTCTGGTGCTGGCGCCTGAGCATGCCAAGCGGCTGCTGCGTGCGCTGGAGGATAATATTGCAAAATATGAGCGTACATTCGGGCCTATCCGTATGCCGGAAGAACAGCAGATGCCGCCGATGATGAATATCAAGGGGGAGGCGTGAGCTGATGGTGAGTGATTGATGGAAGGTGTAAAAGCAAGCGCGAGGTCGCCTGTAGGGTGACTTCGGAAGGTGAAGTTTGGCGGAATGCCAAACTAATAGCTATTTTCCATAGAGGTGTATTGAGTTTTGCATCCAGGCTGGTTTGTTGGCTAAGGGACTTTGGCGCTTTGGAAACTTATAAATATGACATCTTTGTTACTCTGTGTTCTCCGTGGTGGACTGCTCTCGGGGTGACTTTTGCTATGTGAAACAAAAAAATAATTGTAGTGCATTGATAATTCAAATGTTATTTGTATCTTTGCAGCCCGAAAAGTGTATCTACGAATTAATGTAAACATAATATATAACTAAAAACAATTAAAATGCCTACAATTCAGCAATTAGTAAGAAAAGGACGTGAGGTATTGGTAGACAAAAGTAAGTCTCCTGCCTTGGATTCTTGTCCTCAGAGACGTGGCGTTTGCGTGAGAGTGTACACAACCACTCCGAAAAAGCCTAATTCAGCTATGCGTAAAGTAGCTCGTGTGCGTTTGACTAACGGTAAGGAAGTTAACTCCTACATTCCGGGTGAAGGTCACAACCTGCAAGAGCACTCAATCGTGTTGGTACGTGGTGGTCGTGTAAAGGACCTTCCGGGTGTTCGTTATCACATTGTTCGTGGTACATTGGATACAGCCGGTGTTGCAGGTCGCTTGCAGAGACGTTCTAAGTATGGCGCTAAGCGTCCGAAACCGGGTCAGGCTGCTCCCGCAAAGAAAAAATAAATAAAATCAGCCCGTAAATCTATTAATAATATAGTAATAAACTGACGTTTTAGTTTGTGGGAGATGCTAAAGGTTGAGTAAATTCTCCGGAGGGAGAGTTGAAGACGACAGAAGTAAACAACCAAGAACGAAAAACATTATTCATTCAGACAAATGAGAAAAGCAAAACCAAAAAAACGCGTTATCCTGCCGGATCCCGTGTTTAATGATGTGAAAGTTTCCAAGTTTGTGAACCATCTGATGTATGATGGCAAGAAGAATACTTCATACGAAATCTTCTATGCTGCACTGGAAACCGTGAAGAACAAAATGCAGAACGAAGAGAAATCTGCACTGGAGATTTGGAAAAAAGCTTTGGACAATGTGACTCCTCAAGTGGAAGTGAAGTCTCGCCGTGTAGGTGGTGCCACTTTCCAGGTTCCTACTGAAATCCGTCCGGATCGTAAGGAGTCTATTTCAATGAAAAACTTGATTATTTTTGCTCGCAAGCGTGGTGGTAAGTCAATGGCTGACAAGTTGGCTGCCGAAATCATGGATGCCTACAACGAACAAGGCGGTGCCTTCAAACGTAAGGAAGACATGCACAGAATGGCTGAGGCTAACCGCGCATTCGCTCATTTCAGATTCTAATACTATAAGAAGCTAACCTCAGTAAGATTAAAAACTTAAAGTAAAAGGAATTTAGAAAATGGCAAAGCAAGATTTACATTTGACTCGTAATATCGGTATCATGGCTCACATTGATGCCGGCAAGACAACAACTTCTGAACGTATCCTGTTTTATACAGGTCTGACTCATAAGATTGGTGAGGTGCACGATGGTGCAGCTACCATGGACTGGATGGAGCAGGAGCAGGAACGTGGTATCACTATCACTTCTGCTGCTACCACTACTCGCTGGAAATATGCGGGCAATACTTATAAAATCAACTTGATTGATACTCCGGGACACGTTGACTTTACTGCCGAGGTTGAGCGTTCGCTGCGTGTACTCGACGGTGCTGTGGCTGCTTACTGTGCGGTAGGTGGTGTTGAGCCCCAGTCTGAGACTGTATGGCGCCAGGCCGACAAGTACAACGTTCCTCGTATCGGTTACGTGAACAAGATGGACCGTTCGGGTGCCGACTTCTTTGAAGTAGTTCGCCAGATGAAAGACGTGCTGGGCGCTAATCCGTGTCCGGTTGTAATTCCTATCGGTGCTGAAGAAAACTTCAAGGGTGTGGTTGACCTGATTAAGATGAAAGCCATCCTGTGGCACGATGAGACAATGGGAGCCGACTATGACATAGAGGAAATCCCTGCCAACCTGGTTGACGAAGCTCAGGAATGGCGTGAGAAGATGCTCGAAAAAGTAGCTGAGTATGACGATGCACTGATGGAGAAATTCTTTGATGATCCTTCTACCATCACTGAAGAAGAAATCTTGCGCGGTCTGCGTGCTGCTACCCTGAAGATGGACATCGTTCCGATGCTCTGCGGTTCTTCGTTCAAGAACAAGGGTGTGCAGACTTTGCTGGACTATGTATGTGCTTTCTTGCCTTCTCCGCTGGATACTCCCAACATCATCGGTACGAATCCTTCTACCGGTGCTGAGGAAGACCGTAAGCCCGATGAAGATGAGAAGACAGCTGCTTTGGCATTTAAGATTGCAACTGACCCATACGTTGGTCGTCTGACGTTCTTCCGCGTATATTCCGGTAAGGTAGAGGCGGGTTCTTATATCTACAACAGCCGTTCAGGTAAGAAGGAACGTGTATCTCGCTTGTTCCAGATGCACTCTAACAAGCAGAATCCTGTTGAGGTAGTTTCTGCCGGTGATATCGGTGCCGGTGTAGGTTTCAAGGATATCCGTACGGGTGATACACTGTGTGATGAAGAAGCACCTATCGTACTGGAGTCTATGGACTTCCCCGATCCTGTAATCGGTATCGCTGTAGAGCCCAAGACTCAGAAGGATATGGACAAGCTGTCTAACGGTTTGGCCAAGCTGGCTGAAGAAGACCCGACATTTACAGTTAGAACTGACGAGCAGACCGGTCAGACGGTTATTTCGGGTATGGGTGAGCTTCACTTGGATATCATCATCGACCGTCTGAAACGTGAGTTCAAGGTAGAATGTAACCAGGGTAAGCCCCAGGTTAACTACAAGGAAGCCATCACGAAGACTGTTAACCTGCGCGAGGTTTACAAGAAGCAGTCGGGTGGTCGCGGTAAGTTTGCCGATATCATTGTAAACGTTGGTCCGATTGACGAGGATTACAAGGAAGGCGGATTGCAGTTCGTTAATGAAGTTACCGGTGGTAACATTCCTAAGGAATTCATTCCTTCTGTACAGAAGGGCTTCCAGACAGCCATGAAGAATGGTGTGTTGGCTGGCTTCCCGATGGACAGCATGAAGGTTACGCTGCTTGACGGTTCTTTCCACCCGGTTGACTCTGACCAGTTGTCATTCGAAATCTGCGCTATCCAGGCTTACAAGAATGCTTGCTCTAAGGCCGGTCCTGTGCTGATGGAGCCTATCATGAAGCTGGAAGTTGTGACTCCGGAAGAGAACATGGGTGATGTAATCGGTGACTTGAACAAGCGTCGTGGTCAGGTAGAAGGTATGGAGTCGAGCCGTTCGGGTGCACGTATTGTGAAAGCAATGGTGCCTCTGGCAGAAATGTTCGGCTATGTAACCGCCCTGCGTACCATCACTTCAGGTCGTGCTACTTCGTCAATGTCTTACTCTCACCACGCTCAGGTATCTACTTCGATTGCCAAGGCTGTGCTGGAGGAAGTTAAGGGTCGCACTGATTTGCTTTAATTGAAATAACCAAAGTCCGCAGGTTAGCGTATGACTCTTAACCTGCGTGACTTTAGTTCCTATATTATTTACAATAACATTTAATACAGAAATGAGTCAAAAAATTAGAATCAAACTGAAATCTTACGACCACAACTTGGTTGACAAGTCAGCTGAGAAGATTGTAAGAACGGTGAAGACAACGGGCGCCATCGTTAGCGGTCCGATTCCTCTTCCTACGCACAAGCGTATCTTTACCGTGAACCGTTCGACTTTCGTTAACAAGAAGTCGCGTGAACAATTCGAACTCTCTTCTTACAAGAGACTGATTGACATCTATAGCTCAACAGCTAAGACAGTAGATGCTCTGATGAAGTTGGAGTTGCCGAGTGGTGTGGAAGTAGAAATCAAAGTGTAAGTATTAAAAATTAAGTGAAATGCCAGGATTATTAGGAAAAAAAATCGGAATGACATCCGTTTTCAGTG
>USEY01000037.1 GCA_900553815.1 uncultured Bacteroides sp. | reverse complement strand
TATTAATTAACTTATTTGTTATCAACGGATTAGCTATTAATTTAACGAAGTATTAAAAATAAAAAAGAACCTTTAAATAATACAGAACCAAACAGACAAAAAACCCTTTGTTTTTTCATAAAAATAACTAAAATTCATTACCTATGAAAGAAGACCGAAGAGAGAAAAAGAGAGGACTTCCTAACAGTAGACTGCTCACAGCAGCTATAATCACAGCCTTATTTTTAGGAAGCGGAAACGCGCTGGCAAAGCAAAACGTTTCTTCCAATTCGTATGAAGTAACAGAACAGATGCAAACGCAGACTGTCAAGGTAACTGTAGTAGATTCTCATGGAGAACCTATTATCGGAGCCAATGTTATTGAGAAAGGTACTACCAATGGTGGCATCACCGATTTGGATGGTCAAGTACAACTCAATGTGAAGAGCGGAGCTATCCTTCAAGTATCATTTGTGGGCTACAGCACACAAGAAGTAAAAGCTACCCCTGTACTTAAAGTAGTATTGAAAGATGATACTGAATTACTTGATGAAGTTGTGGTAGTAGGTTACGGTTCACAGAAGAAAGTAAACCTAACCGGTGCAGTAGCATCAGTTGACGTAGACAAGACCATTGACAGTCGTCCTATTACTGATATCGGTAGAGCCTTACAAGGAGCAGTACCAGGTCTGACAGTAACTACCAACTCAGGTGAAATTGGAGGAGCACCTACTATCAAAATCCGTGGTAGCATTGGTTCTCCTAATGGTAGTGCCAACCCATTGATTCTGGTAGACAACGTGGAAGTAACAGATATTTCGATGGTAAATCCTGACGATATCGAGAGTATTTCTGTATTGAAAGACGCCGCTTCAGCTTCTATCTACGGTGCACGTGGTGCTTTCGGCGTATTGTTGATTACCACCAAATCAAAAACCAAACACGAACGCCTGTCGGTGAAGTACACCAACAACTTTGCTTGGCGTACCCCAACGAAGACACCCGAACAACTGCCAGGTTGGCAACAGGCTGATATTAACCTACAGGGGGTTATAAACCAGTCTAAAGGCGCCACAGCCTTTTATGATGTTGTGGGCAACATGCGTGTAGATGCTACTGCAATACAAAAGATGAAAGATTATTGGGAACAGTACGGTTACGGAACTCAATTCGGACGCGAAATGGAACTGGGTCGTGATTTCGAATTCCGCGATGGTGGTATGTTCTTCTACCGCACTTGGGACTGGTATGACGAATATATCAAAGATTGGTCTCCCCAACAGACACATAATATCTCCATCAACGGTGGTAACGGTAAAACCAACTACAACGTAGCTTTGGGTTACTTGGGCCAAGAAGGTATGATGAAGGTGGGCTCTGACGAATACAAGCGTTACAATGCAAATGTATCATTGAATTCTGAGTTAAATAAATACGTTTCTATCCGTACTGGATTCATGTTTACTCGTTCAGACTATGACAAACCGTTCAACTACAACTCTGACCTGTACGACCCCCTGTACTACCTGTACCGCTGGCAACCAATGATGCCCTACGGCACCTTTGAAGGAAAAGAATTCCGCAATGCACTGACCGAACAGAGCACTGCCCCTATGACCAATAAAGAACGTGAATACCAACGACTAACCGGTGGTATCACCATCAAACCTATCAAAGACTTAACGATTGATGTAGACTTTGTGTACAGCTCTGTAGAAAGTCGCTATAAAAAATATGGAACTCCCAGCAAGACAGCAGGTTATAACATTTTCTCTGCATGTCCTTCTGTTGACGATCTCCGCAACTCATATGGCAACTACATCTCAAGCAGCTATGACTATGTGTACCAAGAGACAGGTCGTACCGAGAACCTGACTACCAATATCGTTGCGACTTATGCCAAACGCTGGGGCAACCACGACTTCAAGGTTATGGGTGGTTCGAACTTGGAAAAGAGCGAATACGAATACTACTGGGCACAACGCAAAGGTTTGCTCGACCCGGAAAAACCTGAATTGAACTTGTGTACAGGCGACCAAACGACCAGTAGTTCACATACTTGGTGGTCAGTAGCCGGTTTCTTCGGACGTATCAACTATATCTATAAAGACCGCTACATGTTCGAGTTGAACGGCCGCTACGACGGTTCTTCCCGCTTCCCCTCGGGCGACCGCTTTGCCTTCTTCCCCTCATTTTCTGCCGGCTACCGCATTTCGGAAGAAGCCTTCATGCAACCCTTGAAGCCCTACCTGAGCAGTTTGAAACTGCGTGGTTCATGGGGTATGATTGGTAATCAAGATGTGGGTACAGACCGTTTTGTTTCTACACTGACCACCTCTCAAGACAGCTGGATTATTGATGGTAAAAAAGTTCAATCTACACTTAAACCGACCTTGGTATCTTCTTCGCTGACTTGGGAAAAGGTATCAACCCTTGACTTGGGCTTTGACGCACGCTTCTTCAACGATGCATTGGGCGTAACATTTGACTGGTACAACCGTACCACCAGCGATATTCTGACTACAGCCAACCTGCCCTCTGCATTGGGTGCTTCTGCTCCTTATGAGAACATGGGAGAAATCCAGACCAAAGGTTGGGAACTTGCCATTGACTATCGTACCACTTTCAAGAACGGCTTACACTTTGGTGTTACTGCATCAATATCTGATGACCGCACAGAAGTAACGAAATGGACAAACAATACAACAATGCCTTCTTACGGTGCAACTGGCTGGTGGAGTACCAGCGCCTACAAAGAAGGAATGGTATTGGGTGACATCTGGGGATTACAGTTCGACCGTTTCCTGACTGAAGCAGACTTCAATGCTGACGGTTCATTAAAAGCTGGCATTCCTGATCAAACCCAAGTATTCCCCGCCGGTTATGAATTTGCTCCGGGTGATGTACTCTACAAAGATATCGATAATAATGGTAAAATTGAGAAAGGTACGCAGACTACCAAACCCGGTGATATGTCTATCATCGGAAACGCACTTCCTCGTTTACAATTTGGCTTGAATCTCGATGCAGCTTGGAAAGGATTTGATATCAGTATGTTCTTCCAGGGTGTAGGTAAACGTAATTTGTGGGCTGCCGGTAACCAGGTATTGCCAGGTTTCACTAGCGGTGAGCCTTTCTACGAAGGAGCAGAAGACTATTGGACCCCTGAAAACCAAGATGCCTTCTATCCACGTCCTATGATTTACAACCAGGCACAAACGGGTAACTACAACGTGAACGACCGTTATTTGCTGAATATGGCTTATGTACGTCTGAAGACGTTAACCTTTGGATATACGTTACCTAAAACATGGTTGAGCAAATTCAAAGTAGAAAACCTGCGTGTATACTTCACTGGTGAAAACCTTTTCACCATCGATGGTGTTAAACCGGCTATCGACCCGGAAATCGGTATCCGCACATCAGGTTCAAGCAGCGATGCACGTAACTTCGGACGTAGCTATCCCTACCAGAAAACCATATCATTCGGTATTCAGCTTAGTTTATAATCAAACAATCCTAAAATCATGAAAAAGAAACATTTATTATATAGTGCTTGTCTACTGGCCCTGACCTCGTTATGCAGTTGCGAGGACTTCTTAAACAAAGAGCCACTGGAAAAACAAACGAATGACTCCTACTGGCAGACAGAAACTTCACTGCGAACCTACGCACAAGATTTCTACTCGTCTTACTTCAAAGGATATGGTACTGACTACACCGTATTTGCTGGATATTTCTCAGGAGATGACTATACCGACGATTTTATCAACCTGAACAATGCCAACACCTATAGTGCAGGATATATATATTTCCCGACATCGGCAACTACCGACTGGAACAGTAAAACCGCAATCTGGTCTGATAACTATAGTATAATTTACAAGGCTAATGTTATGCTGGAAAAAATTCCCGGCATGAGCATCTCTGAAGAAGCTAAAAATCATTGGACAGGTGTAGCACGTTACTTCCGTGCCATGGCTTACAGTTATCTGCTTAAAGCTTATGGCGGTGTACCTTACATTGACAAAGTGATTGACCCGGCAGATGAAGCGCTGTATAAAGATCGCGACCCATACCTATTTGTGGCTCAAAAAGTATTGGAAGACTTCCAATTCGCACTGGCCAATGTACGTACTGATGACACAAAACGCCAAGTAAACCGCTACGTAGTAGGTGCCTACATGTCACGCGAACTACTCTACCAAGCAACTTGGTTGAAATATCACGGCACAACAGTAGGCCCAACTTCAGAACCTGTAGCAGATAGTGAAATCAAAGCCCTGCTGCAAGGTGCTATCGACGGTGCCAATGTGGTCATGAACTCTAACCTCTACCGAATTGGCAACACCTACAATGCACTGTTTACAACCGATGATTTATACAACAACCCGGAAGTAATCTGGTATCGTGAATATACTACAGGGTTACAATGCAACGCATTGATGTCTTACAACGGTCCCGAAAATCAAACTCAAGGCGGCGTAACCCAAAATGTAATAGACAGCTACCTCTGCACAGATGGTTTACCAATCGGTCAGTCTCCATTATATCAAGGCAACGAAGATCCGAGCATTTGGAACTCTTTCCAGAATCGTGATCCACGTCTTTATCAGACTGTAGCAGATAGTCTTCGTGTAATGAGTGCCATGGGTACTAACTATACAGCTGGAACATCCCCTACAGGATATGCCTGCAAGAAATTCTTGAACGACGAATGGTGGGCTGCCGGCTCAGCTTTCTGTACCGGTATTCTTAGCCCCGCTGATGCTCCTTGTATCCGCTATGCAGAAGTATTACTAAACTATGTAGAAGCTCGCTATGAAATAGCTCGTGTAGGCGGTGAGGCATTCACACAAGACGATTTGGATAAGTCTATCAACGCACTTCGCAAGCGTCAGCTGACTGCTTGGGGCGAAACAGAAGCTAAGACTATGCCTGCTATCCAATTGGCAAGCGGTAACATACAAGTAAATGGCGTAACCATCAACGACCCCGCCCGTGACCCTGAAGTAGATCCGGTATTGTGGGAAATCCGTCGCGAACGTCGCATTGAGTTGATTATGGAAGGACGCCGTGGTGAAGACTTGCGCCGCTGGGCCAAATTTGAATATCTTAACTCAGAAAATGCAGACGGAACCCCCAGCAAGACATTCTTGGGTGCCTACGTTAATGTGGCAGACTACGAAGGCATGAGTTCTAAGAATGAAAATGGTGAACGAGTTCTCTTCTTGTTCGATCCAGAAGATCCGACCAACACGGATTCAGATAAAGGTTACATCAATTACCTGCGTGGAGATGACCTGCGCGTGTTCAAGAAGGGAGAATTAAATTCTGAACGCTACTATCTACGTGCTATTCCAGCCAGCCAGATTACCATTTATGAAGATAAAGGATATACTTTAACACAAAATCCGGGTTGGGAATAACAAATATCAGTAAGAGTTCTATATTTCATTAGATAAAAAAGGAGGTGCTCCAGTGAGATCACCTCCTTTTTAGTATGTAATCCTATTTCTTCTATTTACAAACATAGCAAACATCAATATCTTCCCAATATATCAATAACCAAGAAACTTACTTCATTATTTAAATTCATAACTGAGAAAATCTTTGCGTCTTAAAAGATACATTAATGTTGCAAATAAAAAAGGAAACAATAAAAAGACTATAATACAGCCTTTAAAATTCAATGACGCGAGCCACAATTTAGTACAAATCCAATAAAATTAGAATACTAACATCAATATTCATCTTATAATTCAAAGACAGTCCACAATGGCAAAAAGAATATTAATACTTATAGCTGTACTACTGATAATAGGAAAGTTTCAAGCAAGAAGCCAATCTAATAATACTGTAAAATACCCCAAACGCGAATTCCGTGGTGCATGGTTTCCAACAGTTACTAACACCACATGGAAAGACATGACTACCGATGAAATAAAAGCAGATATCATTCGTGTACTTGACGCGTTAGCATCCATTCATATAAATGCTGTACTATTTCAGGTACGCCCACAAGCTGATGCATTATTTGTATCAAAACTTGAACCTTGGAGTCGATTTCTGACAGGTGAACAGGGTATAGCCCCTGAACCTTTCTGGGATCCGGCAGCATTTGTAATTGAAGAATGCCATAAGCGTGGAATGGAAATGCACGCATGGTTCAATCCATATCGCGTAACATCAAACGAAGAAGAGAAACTTTCGCCCAATCACCTCTATTTCAAAAAACCAGAAATGTTTGTGAAGTACGGCAAACAGATATATTTTGACCCAGGTTTACCTGAATCCCGTGAACACATCTACACTGTAATAAAAGATTTTGTACGCCGCTATGATGTAGACGCCATACATTTTGATGATTATTTCTATCCCTACAGAATTGGACGAGAAGAATTTCCTGATGAAGCTTCGTTTTTGAAATATCACAAGCAGGATGGTTTTGGCCGTTGGGACAAACTCAATTGGCGGCGCAACAATGTAAATATGCTGGTAAAAAATCTGAATGATACCATCAAAAGTGTGAAACCATGGGTAAAATTTGGCATCAGCCCTTTTGGAGTATGGCGTAATGTCTCAGAAGATAAAACTGGCTCCAACACAAACTCCTTGCAAACAAACTATGATGACCTCTTTGCGGATGTTCGCCTGTGGTGTCAGAAGGGTTGGATTGACTATTGCGTTCCACAAGCTTATCAACGGATTGGACATCCGCGTGCCGATTATGAGGCTGTTGTACGTTGGTGGAGCGCAAACAAATATATCCCCAATCTATATATAGGACAGAGCGCACTTCAAATGCTAAAAGTGAAACTTCCCAAAGGTGAAACGGAAAATCAACTGCTCCGAAAAATGGCCCTGACTAAAGAATGTGGCAATATTGACGGAAACATCTGGTGGCCAGGGACACAACTGGTAGAAGACAAGACACTGATGGATAGCCTGCGAACAAGCTATCAGAAACACCCGGCATTGATTCCGGCCTATCCTGGCTTAGATTCCATTCCACCAGCATCCGTCAAAGCATTACAACATAAAGATGGCATATTGACATGGAAAGCCCCATCGGCAAAGACTCCACTTGACGAAGCACAGTTTTATGCAGTTTATTGTTTTAAGAAAGGCGATAAAATACAATTCGATGATGCCTCATCATTGGTTGCAGTAGTAGGAAATACCTGTTACACAATACCTAACAACATAAAACCAGGTTCGTACATCTATGCGATAACAGCCCTTGACAAGCTATGGAATGAAAGCAAACCAATAAAAATCAAGGTTAGAAAATGGTAAAGTTAAGCTGCACAAATGTTAAACATACCCGTTTATCTAACAAATTAAAGATTTTAATAGCCACGTTATAGCGGAGAATAGTGAGAGTTCAGTCACATTTGTGAATTATTTATTATAATATCAAATATACTCAAATAAATGTTCTTAATATTAAAAATACAATTATCTTTGTAACTATAATAACTCCCTTAACAACTATATTATGAAGAAGCTATTGCTATTAATTTTAGTTTTAAACTGGACACTGTGGGCAGAAGCCCAAAAAACGAATGTAATAATGGGTGATGAGCAAACAGAGGAATACTTTCCTATCCTGAAAAACAAGCGAATTGCCATATTCTCGAATCATACGGGTATGATTGGCAACAAGCATTTGCTTGATGTCTTACTTGAGAACAAGTTCAATGTAGTAGCCATATTTTCACCAGAACATGGTTTTCGTGGTGACGCAGATGCAGGTGAACACGTATCAAGCTCAGTAGATAAAAAAACAGGAGTACCCATTTTATCACTTTACGATGGTAAGTCAGGAAAACCAAGTGACAGCTCCATGAGAAAATTCGACATACTGGTAGTTGACATACAAGATGTAGGTCTACGATATTACACTTATTACGCAAGTATGTGCCGCCTGATGGATGCGTGTGCCGAATACAACCGTAAGGTTTTAATTCTAGACCGTCCTAATCCAAATGGACACTATGTTGACGGACCTATCTTAGACATGAAATACAAATCAGGTGTGGGTTGGTTGCCTATTCCCGTAGTTCATGGCATGACATTAGGCGAACTGGCTTTGATGGTCAACGGAGAACGATGGCTACCGGCATCGCGTGTATGCGATTTAACAGTGATTCCGTGCAAGAACTATACACACCAAACAATGTATCAACTTCCCATCCCGCCATCTCCCAACTTGCCTAACATGAAGGCTATTTATCTATACCCTTCTACCTGCTATTTTGAGGCTACTCCTGTTAGTTTAGGTCGTGGTACGGACAAACCCTTCCAAGTATATGGACACCCCAATATGACGGGATATGACTACAGCTTCACTCCACGCAGTGTACCTGGTGCCAAGAACCCTCCACAGTTGAACAAATTGTGCCATGGAGTAGACCTTAGCGGTATGAGTGATGAGGAGATTTGGAAACGTGGACTGGATTTGAGCTACGTAATAGATGCCTATCGCAATCTGAATATGGACGACCACTTCTTCCGTTCTTTCTTTGAACTGTTAATTGGTCAGGATTATGTGCGCAAAATGATAAAAGAAGGTAAAAGTGCTGATGAGATTAAAGCCATGTGGCAGGATGATGTGAAGAAGTTCAAGGAACAACGCAAGCCGTACCTGCTCTACGCAGAATAACAAAAACTATTAACCTTAGTATTAAATTCATATATATATACATGTCAGAATGCAGACATTAACTAACAGATGGTTCTGCATTCTGACATCATCTCCACTAAAAAAGAAAAACATCTATGACTACAGCCTGGATCGTACTCGCCACAATAGCAGCTTATTTTGCATTGCTGTTTTTGATTTCATGGATTACCGGACGTAAAGCCGATAACGCGGGCTTCTTTACCGGAAACCGAAAGTCACCCTGGTACATGGTGATGTTGGCCATGATAGGTGCCACCATTTCGGGGGTTACATTTATCTCTGTGCCCGGTGCCGTATTGACCGGTGGTTACGCTTATATGCAGATGGTACTTGGATTTTTTGTCGGTTCAGTCATTGTAGCCTTTGCATTGATACCAATGTTCTACCGCATGAATCTGGTAAGCATTTATGGATATCTGGAGAATCGCTTTGGTCTGGCTTCATACCGCACTGGCGCATGGTTCTTTTTTGTCTCGAAAATGCTGGGAGCATCCGTACGATTCTTTGTAGTCTGCGTAGTACTACAAACACTGGTATTTAACCCACTACACATTCCTTTCTCACTTAACGTTGTCCTAACGGTTGCACTCATCTGGCTGTACTCATTCCAGGGAGGTGTAAAATCGCTTATCTGGACTGACTCACTAAAGACATTCTGCCTGGTTTTATCTGTAATTTGCTGCATAGTAGTCATTGCCAACAGTTTGCAAATAGGATTCGGAGATCTGCCCGCAGCCGTTGCCGGGCACCCTACCAGCCAAATATTTTTCTTTGATGACCCTAATGACGGACGCTATTTCTGGAAACAGTTTATTGCCGGTATATTCATGATTATAGCTTGTACAGGACTGGACCAAGACCTGATGCAACGTACTCTAAGCTGCAAGAATTTCCGTGAATCACAAAAAAACATGATTCTGAGCTCGTTCATACAGATTTTTGTAATCGGACTGTTCCTCGTACTGGGAACGCTGCTCTATATGTATGCCGATGCCAAGATGGTTGGGGAAGGGAAAATTGCAGGTGACGCCCTCTTTGGTGAAGTAGCCTGGAGCAAGGATTTCCCTCTGTTTATCGGCATTATTTTCATCATTGGTCTGATAGCCGCCGCTTATTCAGCTGCCGGCTCGGCTTTGACAGCCTTGACAACCTCTTTCACCATTGACATACTGAAAGCCAACGAAAAACAGGGAGACAAAGATTTAACACTCACTCGTAAACTGGTGCACTTTATCATGTCACTGCTTATGGTTATTGTAATAGTCATTTTCTATGAGCTGAATGATGACAGTGCCATCAACGCAGTATACAGCCTGGCAGCCTATACATACGGCCCTATATTGGGTATGTTCATATTCGGCATGGGATGTAAGAAACCTGTGCATGACCGTTGGGTACCATTGGTAGCAGTAGCCTCACCCATAATATGCTACATCCTGCAAAGCAATAGCGAAGCATGGTTTGGCGGATATCAAATCAGCTTTGAGCTTCTTATCATCAACGCCCTGATAACAGCGCTAGGTCTTTGCTTCCTTATTAGAAAAGATAATAAATGATTAACTTAATACCCCTAACCGTTATGAAAGCAAGACGTCAGTTTCAGTCTGCTTTGCTTGCCGTCCTCCTGTTCCCCCAAGCAGGAGGCGCGCAAGATATCCCAACAGACATTCGTCAGGAAATCGGGAAATACATGGATGGCATAGCCCGTAAAGAAGTGGCAATAGGCCATATTAAAGTGGATTCTGTAGCAATCAACCAAAAGACGTTGCAAATCTTTGCCAACATGAATTGCTCGTACATTCCCTTCAGAGAGGACAATGTATCTGAAATCTATGCCGGAGTAAAAGCATTGTTACCAACAGAGCTTGCATCTTACAAGCTGGAAATACATACCAACAATAAGAAAATTGAAGACCTGATTCCCTTGGCATTACGGAATAAGCCTGACAAGAAAATCAAGACTTTCGCTCCTGCTGGCAAAAGGCCTTTGGTAGAAAGAGAGTCGAACCCCTATACACCTACAAATGGTCTGCATAATCGTCATATAGCCCTGTGGCAAAGTCATGGATTCTATTACGAACAGAAACTGACCCGCTGGGAATGGCAAAGAGGAAGACTTCTGCAAACAGTGGAAGACTTGTATACACAAAGTTACGTACTCCCCTATCTGGTACCCATGCTGGAGAATGCAGGAGCCAATGTACTTATTCCACGTGAGCGCGATTTGCAAACGGAAGAAGTCATTATTGACAACGACGGCTGCTTATTCGGACAGTCCTTGTACACCGAACAAAACGGAGACAAGCAATGGACAGGAGGACAAGGCAAAGGATTTGCACACCTGCATGCACAATACACAGGCTTTGCCAATCCGTTCAAGGACGGCAGCTTCCGCATGACAGAAACTATCAAGAAAGGCAAAGAAAGCACCGCTGAATGGATTCCAGAAATACCGACAGCAGGCAGATATGCTGTCTATGTATCATACCAGACATTACCCAACAGTACGGATGAAGCTCTTTACACCGTCTATCACAAAGGAGGCAGCACACAATTCAAAGTAAACCAGCAGATGGGTGGCGGTACCTGGATATATCTGGGAACATTCAGTTTCGACACCGGCAAGCATAATTGCTACAAAGTAGTATTGAGCAACAAAACGTCAAAGGCTGGAAAGGTCATAACTGCCGATGCAGTGAAAATCGGTGGTGGTATGGGTAATATAGCCCGCAACCTGTCTGCCGAAGGCACAACAGAGAACCTTAAAAGTTCAGATAAAGCAGCCAATACCGATGATGGGCAGGCCAAACAAAACATCATCAACAAGGTATTTGAAGTTCCGGCAATCACAAGCGGATACCCACGCTTCTGTGAAGCTGCCCGCTATTGGCTACAATGGGCCGGTATTCCCGACAGTGTCTATTCGGAAAGCAATGGTAAAAACGACTATACGGATGACTACAAATGTCGTGGTATCTGGGTGAACTACCTGGCCGGAGGCTCGGCAGTAAATCCTGATGAGAAAGGTCTGAATATACCTATAGACTTGGCTTTCGCTTTCCACTCTGACGCAGGTACTACTGATAATGATTCTATCATTGGAACACTGGGCATTTATCAAACAGATGCATACAATGGTGTTTTTGCCAATGGTGCTTCACGTTACCTGTCACACGACTTGACAGACCTCATCCAATCCAATATTACCCGAGATGTACGGGCTTTGCATGAGCCTATCTGGAGCAGACGAGGTAAATGGAACAAATCATACTATGAAGCACGTGTTCCTCGAGTACCTACCATGTTGCTTGAGATGCTGTCACACCAGAATTTTGCTGATATGCGCTACGGACTTGACCCACGATTCCGCTTCACAGTAAGCCGCGCTATATACAAAGGTATGCTGCAGTTCATTTGTTCTCAATATCACATGGACTATGTAGTTCAACCTCTACCGGTTGATCATTTTGCCACCAGCAATGTTGGTGAGAACGAAATTGAGCTAAGCTGGCAACCTGTAGCCGACCCATTGGAACCTACAGCCAACGCCGAGCAATACATTGTTTACACCCGAATTGGAGACGGTGACTTTGACAACGGGGTACTGGTAAACACCAACAGTTACCGCACCACATTACCAGCCGGAGTAGTTTGCAGCTATAAGGTTACTGCTGTAAATAAAGGTGGCGAGAGTTTCCCTTCTGAAATTCTCTCTGCCGGACGAGCTTTCCAGTCAAAAGGGAACGTGCTGGTGATAAACGGTTTTGACCGCATCAGTGCACCTGCCGACTTCACTGCTACCATGCCTGACGGTACACAATTGGCTGGTTTCCTGGATAACGTGGACCACGGTGTGCCCTACATCAAAGACATCAGCTACATCGGCTCGATGAAAGAATTCCGCCGCAGCATTCCGTGGATGGATGATGACGCTTCAGGCTTTGGCGACAGCTATGCTAACTATGAAACGCAAGTGATTGCCGGCAATACATTTGATTATCCTGCCGTTCATGGGGCAGCGATTTTGCAAGCCGGATATTCTTTTGTTTCATGCAGTGATGAAGCTATAGAAAACGGACAGGTAAACATGAACGAATACCACTACACCGACCTGATTTTGGGTAAAGAATGCCAGACAAAGATAGGTAGAGGCGGTGTAAAGCCCGTAGAATTCAAGACCTTCAGCCAGGCCATGCAACAAGCCATCAAGGCTTACTGCCAACAGGGTGGCAATATATTCGTATCCGGTTCATACGTAGGTACTGATTTGTGGAGCAACAGTCAGGCTGCACCACAAAAAGCCGACCAGGAGTTTGCCACCGAGGTACTGAAATACAAATGGCGCGCAGACCATGCCTCTATCGAAGGAAAAGCAAAGAGCGTAGCATCGCCCTTTGAGATGCTAAACGGGAACTACCAGTTCCACAACGAACTGAATGCTGACTGCTATGTAGTAGAAGCTCCCGACGCCATAGAACCGGCTGCTCCGGGTGCATATACCTTCATGCGCTATCAGGAAAACAACCTCAGTGCCGGTGTTGCCTATCAAGGCGACTACAAGACCTGCGTGCTGGGATTCCCCTTTGAAACTATCCGCACGGCAGCCGAAAGGAACCAACTGATGAAAGCCATCCTGACTTTCTTTAATAACGAGAAGAAACAACAAGAAAATTAATACATACATGAAGCGCTATCTGTTCATAATCAACCTACTGGTCGCCTGCCTCACCACCACGGTGATGCAGGCTCAGACCGGCACATTCCGCTTCGCACAGCTCACTGACCTGCACCTGAGCATGCACAACCCTAATCCTACGGAAGACCTGCTCCGCTCCATTGCACGCATCAATGCCACGGACAGCATAGACTTTGTGCTGGTGACAGGCGACATAACGGAAGAAGGAGACCGGGCAACATTGGAAAAAGTGAAGTCGTGCCTTGATTTGCTGAAAGCCAAATATTACGTAGCCCTGGGCAACCACGAAACCAAATGGAGCGACTCGGGATGCACGGCCTTCGGAGAGGTATTCGGTTATGAACGCTTTGCCTTTGAACACAAAGGAGTCTTGTTTCTGGGATTCAACTCAGGGCCACTGATGCGCATGGCCTACGGACACGTAGTACCGCAAGACATCAGCTGGATGAAAGACGAAGTGGAGAAAGCCGGTGCAGGGAAACCTGTGATACTGGCCACACACTATCCCATGCAAGAGGGTGATGTGGATAATTGGTACGACGTGACCGATGCTGTACGCCCCTACAATGTTCGCCTCTTCGTTGGCGGCCATTACCACAGCTGCCGCAACCTGAGCTACGACGGCATACCCGGCATACTGATGCGCAGCAACCTGCGAGACAAGGAAGGGCGCCAGGGATATGGTATCTATGAAGTAACTCCCGATTCCATCCGCGTCTTTACCTGCCAGGCAGGAGAAGTCCCGCAACGTTTTGCCGCATTCTCCATGACTGCCAATTACTACGACCATCAAGGCAAGGCAGAAAAATACCCGGACTTTTCCGTCAATGAGTCTTATAAAGTGAAACCTCGCTGGACTGTGCAAACGGGTGCCGGTATCTATTGTTCGCCAGCCGTGGCCGACGGACGGATATTCGTGGGCGACGACATGGGACGTCTGACAGCCTACAGTCTGAAGAAAGGAGAAAAGCTATGGAGCTTTGCTGCCGGCAAGCGCATTGTAGGTACTCCGGCTACTGCCGAAGGAGTCGTAGTGTTTGGCTCTGCCGACAGACACATCTACGGACTTAATGCAACAGACGGACGGCTGTTGTGGACAGTAGATGCCGATGAACCGGTACTGGGAGCTGTCAGCATAGCACAAAGTATAGCCTACATAGGTGCCAGCGACCATACTTTCCGTGCCATTGACATACATACGGGCAAAGTGATTTGGGCCTACAACCAAGTGAAAGGCTATATAGAGACCAAGCCTCTGATTGCAGACAGTCTAGTCATCTTCGGTGCATGGGACAACACCCTGTATGCCCTCCACAAAGATACCGGACACGAAGTGTGGAAATGGACCGGCGGCCTGACCGGCATGCACTACTCGCCTGCTGCCGTATGGCCAGTGGCAGCCCACGGCAAGGTATTCATTGCCGACCCGCAACGGGCACTTACCGCCATCGACATAAAGACAGGCGAAACCGTGTGGAGAACATACCAATCCAAGGTACGCGAAACCGTGGGTTTGTCAGAAGACCAGGCACGTATCTTCAGCAAAACCATGAACGACAGCATCGTATGCTACTCTACCCTGGAGAATGTTCCGACACAGGTATGGGCCTCCAACGTGGGCTTTGGCTATGAACACGCACCCTCCATGCAGGCGGAAAAAGGCGGTCTCATGTTTGGCAGCACCAAGGAAGGACTTATCTTTGCATTGGACGGAAAGACAGGTGCCGTAGTGTGGAAACATAAAGTAGGCAATTCACTGATAAATACCGTCATCCCCCTGAACCGCAATGAGGTACTGTTTACAGCCACCAGCGGAGAGGTGGGACTGCTGAAAGCACGCTATTAAACTTTAAACTCCCTTACCAAAGTAACCAGAAATAAACAGAATAAGAGAAAACAAATTAAACTATAGCATCTAAGTATGAAAACAATCGATTGTTTTGTTCCCTTCGCCGGAACAGCCCAGGCAGAAGCGACCGTTAAGGGTCTGCAAGAAACAGGTTTAGTAAACAAAATCGTGCTGCTGGCCACTACCGATACAACTGAATCGCTGCCCCAGTGCGAACTGCTGCAAACCGACGCTCTCCAGTCGAGCAAAACCATGAAAGCCATAGCTGAAAAGGCTACAGCTGACTATGTTCTGCTCTACACCAAGCACACGACGCTCAACCTGGGCATGTTTGCCCTGGAGCGCATGATTCACATCCTCGATGACTGCGGCGCTGGTATGGTATATGCCGACCACTATCAGGTGAAGGACGGAAAACAGTCGAATGCACCGGTCATTGACTACCAGCAAGGTTCACTGCGCGACGACTTCGACTTCGGTTCGGTGCTGCTGTTCCGTGCTGACGCGCTGAAGGAAGCCGCATCGCGCATGAAAGCCGACTATCAGTTTGCCGGACTCTACGACCTGCGCCTCAAGCTGTCGCAAAGCGAGTCACTGGTACACATCAACGAATACCTCTACACCGAAGTGGAAAACGACACCCGCAAGAGTGGCGAAAAGATATTCGACTACGTAGACCCCAAGAACCGTAACCGCCAGATAGAAATGGAAGCTGCCTGCACCGAGCATCTGAAGGAAATAGGTGGCTATCTGGAGCCGAAATTTGAGCACATTGAGTTCGACAAAGGCGACTTTGAATACGAGGCATCGGTCATCATCCCCGTGCGCAACCGCATCCGTACCATCCGTGACGCCATTCGCTCGGTATTGTCACAGCAGGCCGACTTCAAGTTCAACCTCATCATCATTGACAATCACTCTACCGACGGTACCAGCGAAGCCATTGATGAGTTCCGCGATGACCCGCGCCTGATTCATATCATACCCGAACGCAACGACCTGGGTATAGGCGGCTGCTGGAACCTGGGTGTACATCACCCCAAGTGCGGTAAGTTTGCCGTGCAGCTGGACAGCGACGACGTCTACAAGGATGAACACACACTGGCCACCATGGTACGCGCCTTCTACGAGCAGAACTGCGCCATGGTAGTAGGCACATACATGATGACAGACTTCAACATGAACATGATTGCCCCGGGCATCATTGACCACCGCGAATGGACACCCGAAAACGGTCGCAACAACGCCCTGCGCATCAATGGTCTGGGAGCGCCCCGCGCCTTCTACACACCAGTATTGCGCGAAGTGAAAGTGCCCAACACCAGCTATGGCGAAGACTATGCACTGGGGCTGAACTTCTCACGCCGCTTCCAGATAGGACGCGTCTACGACGTGGTATACCTCTGCCGCCGCTGGGACGACAACTCGGATGCATCGCTCGACGTAGTGAAGATGAACGGACACAACCTTTACAAGGACCGCATCCGCACCTGGGAACTACAAGCGCGCATAGCACAGAACAAGGCTTCAAAGTTGTAAAAGAACTTAACCGCGAAGTACTTATTCACAACTAACTGATACTCAGAGTTTCTATCAAAGCACCGCCTCAGTAGCTACCAAGGCATCCCCGAGCTAGCTACCAAGGCGGTTCCTCAGTAGCTACTAAGGCAGCTTCAAAGTAGCTACCTAATCAGGATAAAGAAAGTATGTAAGACATTTTCTCTGCAAGATTATGAACGAAACAATACAGAAATTTCTAACCGAACAACTTGCTGACTGGGAAACGGCACGAAACAACTATGCCGCACTGGCAGGCGTACAGGTCAGAGAACTGAATGTATGTGGCGTACGCTACAAAGTACAGTTCAACCCTGCCCGCATTGTTTCCTCGGGTGCCAAAGTAGATGCCAAGTCCATCCAGGAACGTAAGTGCTTCCTCTGCCCGGCCAACCTTCCTGCCCAGCAGAAAGGGATACCCTTCGGCGGACACTACCAGATATTGGTGAATCCTTTTCCCATCTTCCCGCGCCACCTCACCATCCCCGACCTGAACCATACGCCACAGCGCATCGAGGGACGGTTGGAAGACATGATGGAACTGGCACGGCAGCTGACAGACTTCACCATCTTCTACAACGGCCCACGCTGCGGAGCATCTGCCCCCGACCATGCCCACTTCCAGGCTGGCAACCGCGGCTTCATGCCTATTGAGGCTGACTGGAAGAACCAGATAGCCGGCCGGATAGCCGACTATGGCAAGGCTACCCTCTACTATCTGAACGACCAGCCACGTACTACGCTCGTCATCCAGTCCGCAGACATGGCTTCGGCCAATCACCTGTTCAGCCTCATCTGCCGTCTGCTGCCCGAGCAACCTGAAGGCGAACCCATGCTGAACCTGCTGGCCATGTACGACGAAGGTGTCTGGACTCTCTTTGTCTTCCCGCGTGCCAAGCACCGCCCTGCCTGCTACACAGCCGAAGGCGATGCACGTCTGCTCAGCAGCCCGGCATCGGTAGACCTGGGCGGTGTATTCATCACACCGGTCGAGGCCGACTTCCACAAAATATCACCTGCCATCATGGAACAGATTCTCTCTGAGGTCTGCCTGTCGGCATCCGACTTTGCCAAGTTGCGCCAAGACATTAAAAATCATTTATGTTAAATCAAACTCCCTCCTCTATTGCCATGAAAGAACCCCAAGTAAACGTCGGCATCATGTTTGAGCCGCAAATTGAATTTACACTCCATGCTCCCTATCGCATGGACGGCAACGAAATAAGCGGCCGCCAAACCGCCACTTACGACCATGGCCGCATACTGTGGCAAGGTCGCCTATACGATGAACTGCTGTTTGAACCGGAAGACGAGCAAACCGCTTCGTTCGAACTGCACGGCGTCACCATCGGCATCAATTTCCACTGGGAACGCAAGGAAGACCAGCGTTTCCAGGGTGCCTTGAAAATCATTGTGGAAAACGAAAAACTGACCGGCATCAACGTCATCCGCGTAGAAGACTACCTGACCAGCGTTATCTCCAGCGAAATGAGCGCTACCGCCTCGCTGGAACTGCTGAAAGCTCATGCCGTAATTTCGCGCAGCTGGCTGCTGGCACAGATAAACAAGAACAAGGAAATAGAAGCCAGCCACACAGACTATACGGCCTGCACACAGACTGAAGACGAGCTTATCCGCTGGTTCGACCGCGAAGACCATACTCGCTTCGACGTCTGCGCCGATGACCACTGCCAGCGCTATCAGGGCATCACACGCGCCTCGACCGACATCGTGCGCCAGGCCATCCAGGCCACACGCGGACAGGTACTGATGTCTGAAGGCAAGATATGCGACGCCCGCTTCTCCAAATGCTGCGGCGGTGCTTTCGAAGAGTTCCAGTACTGCTGGGAAGAGACTCCCTACCCTTACCTGCTGAAACAGCGCGACTGGCGCATTCGCAAAGAGAACGGCTCTGAACCAGCTGCCGACCTGCCCGACTTGACCATCGAAGCCGAAGCTGACCGCTGGATACGCACCTCACCCGAGGCATTCTGCAACACTACAGACAAACACATCCTCTCGCAAGTGCTCAACAACTACGACCAAGAGACTACTGACTTCTACCGTTGGCGTGTGGAATATACGCAGGAAGAACTGTCGGCCCTCATTCTGAAACGCTCGGGTATAGACTACGGACAGATTATTGACCTCATCCCCGTGGCACGTGGCACCAGCGGCCGTCTGTGGAAACTGAAGATAGTTGGTACCAAGAAGACGCTGACTATCGGCAAGGAATTGGAAATCCGCCGTACACTGTCGCCCTCACACCTCTACAGCTCGGCATTCGTAGTAGACAAGAGCGACCTCTCTCCCGAAGGCATACCGGGCCGCTTCACCCTTATCGGTGCAGGCTGGGGGCACGGTGTAGGCCTTTGCCAGATAGGCGCTGCCGTCATGGGCGAACAAGGCTACAAGTACGATGAAATATTGCTGCACTATTATATCGGTGCGGAGATAAAGGCAATATACTAACATTCCTCTGCCTTCCCGCCCTTTTTATCGAACAGGACGGGAAGGCACAAATACATAAAAAGCTAATACTACCCCAATAATACATTCACCATAAATAAAGGAATAGAACGAACATGAATAAAATGAAGACACACACATCCTTCCTCTCTATGGGCGAGGGGGTGAGACGTTCCCCTTGGTTATGGGTTCCCACCCTTTACTTTGCCCAAGGCATTCCATACTTCATCGTAAACAACATATCCGTGATGATGTTTACCAAAATGGGCGTGCCCAATGGAGAGATGGCATTGTTCACAAGTCTGCTCTATCTGCCGTGGACCATCAAACCTTTCTGGAGCCCGTTTGTAGACATTATCAAGACCAAAAGATGGTGGACGCTTGCCATGCAGGTACTGATGTCAGCCGCATTCATCCTGCTGACGCTGTCCATTCCACACCCCGACGAGGCTACCATGGCGGCTGGAACAACTCCTATCAGCATGTTCACCTTCACGCTGATATTGTTCATCATCACCGCATTTGCCTCGGCTACACACGACATTGCCGCCGACGGTTTCTACATGCTGGCCCTGAAGCAGAGTGACCAGGCTGCCTTCGTCGGCATCCGAAGCACATTCTACCGTCTGGCCTCCATCTTCGGACAAGGTGTACTAGTTGCCATTGCCGGAGCCATTGAGTTGAAGACCAAAGACATTCCATTGTCATGGACCATCACCATGATGGTCACCGCCGTACTGTTCAGCTTGGTAACGTTCTATCACCTCTTCATAGTACCTAAACCAGCCTCTGACAAATCTACATTGGCAGCCGGCACCGCCAGCGCCAAAGCCATCTTTAAGGAATTCGGCCGAACCTTTGCCACCTACTTCACCAAGCCAGGTGTATGGCTGGCCATCGGATTCATGCTGCTCTATCGCCTGCCGGAAGCATTCCTCATCAAGATGTGTATGCCCTTCCTCGTTGCTCCCAAGGCATCGGGAGGTCTGGAGCTCTCGACTGCCGAAGTTGGCATTGTGTATGGTACCATCGGAGTTATCTTCCTTACCCTGGGAGGCATCCTCGGCGGACTGTTTGCCTCGCGTCTGGGACTGAAGAAATCCATCTGGTGGATGGCAGGTTGTATGACACTGCCCTGTCTGACATTTGTCTACCTGGCCATTGCCCAACCCGAAGGCCTGTTCGTCATCTCCACGGCTATTGCCATTGAACAGTTTGGCTACGGATTCGGATTCACAGCCTACATGCTCTACATGATGTACTTCTCGGAAGGCGAATTCAAGACCTCACACTATGCCATCTGCACCGCCTTCATGGCGCTGAGCATGATGATTCCGGGCATGTTTGCCGGATACATACAGGAGGCTATCGGCTATACTAACTTCTTCTGGCTGGTGATGATATGCTGCGTAGCCACAGTCATTGTCACCATATTTGCCGACAGAAAGATTGACCCGGAATACGGAAAGAAGTAAAACCTCATCCCTGCCCCCTTTCCCAAGGAGAGGGGAGAAGAAGGGAATTTGAATAATTAAGTTAATAGGTATAACAACATATATAATGATATGACAACAATGAAAGATACAAGAACTAATCAAGCAACCCACTCCCCTCTCTCCCTGGGCGAGGGGCTGGGATTGAGGTTTTTCTTCCTCCTGCTACTATTTGTTTCTCTGGGTGCACAAGCCCAAAAGATACATATCAAGACCGGCATCGAAGTGCTCAAGTCGCAAAGCTTCCGCTGTCTGGAAGGCAAACGTGTGGGACTCATCACCAATCCCACGGGCGTAGACAACCAACTGCGCTCCACCATTGACATCCTGCACGAAGCACCCAATGTCAACCTGGTAGCCCTCTACGGACCTGAGCACGGCGTACGCGGCGATGTGCACGCCGGAGACCACGTGTCCGACCAGCGCGACCCTGCCACCGGTCTGCCCGTATACTCACTCTATGGAAAAACGCGAAAGGCTACACCCGAGATGCTGAAGGACGTGGACGTACTGGTATATGACATCCAAGACATTGGTTGCCGTTCGTTCACCTACATCAGCACCCTGGGGCTGGCCATGGAAGCCGCAGCCGAAAACGGAAAAGAACTCATCGTACTCGACCGTCCCAATCCGCTGGGCGGACTTAAGGTAGAAGGCAACCTGGTTGAAGACGATTGCATTTCTTTTGTCAGTCAGTTTAAAATTCCGTACCTTTACGGCCTCACTTGCGGTGAACTGGCTCTGATGCTCAATGGCGAGCGCATGCTGACCGGCGGTGTGCAATGCAAACTGACCGTCATCAAGATGAAAGGCTGGAAACGGCGCATGGACTACACCGCCACCGGTCTGCAATGGATTCCTTCGTCGCCCCACATACCGCACCCCCACTCGGCATTCTTCTACCCCGTGAGCGGCATCCTGGGCGAGCTGGGCTACATGTCCATCGGTGTAGGCTACACCATCCCCTTCCAGATGTTTGCAGCCCCCTGGGCCGAAGCCGACAAACTGGCTGATGCACTGAACGCACTTCAGGTACCCGGTGTCATATTCCGCCCCATACATCTGAAGCCGTTCTACAGCGTGGGCAAGGGCGAACAGTTGCAAGGCGTACAGGTACACATCATCGACTATGAGAAGGCACCGCTCAGTCCGCTGCAATTCCTCGTGATGCAGGAAGTAGCCCGCTTGTGGCCCGACCGTGCCGTCTTCGACCATGCCGATAAAGGACGCTTCTCGATGTTCGACAAAGTATGCGGTACACACCAGATACGCGAACGCTTCACGAAGACGAACAGATGGGAAGACATACGCCCCTACTGGGAAAAGGACGTGGAGGACTTCCGACGCCTCTCCAAGAAGTACTACCTCTACCGCTGATGAGGAAGCAGAAAACGGTAACAGGTATTTACAAAGCTAAGTAGCACGCAGGTGTCGCTCGGAGAGACACGTTAGTGTCGGGGAAAGAGACGCGTTAGTGTTGGACAGAGAGACACATGTTTCTCCGGCAAGCCGGCCGGTACTCCTGCCAGGAGGCCTCAGAGGCCTCTCTGGGGCAGGTTGACCGACCTGCGAGGCCACAGACACGCAACTATGGATACTATAGATACGAAGATATGAAAGATATTTACACACAATTCCTGCACGAAGCTTCCAGCTTCATTCCGCAGGACAGGATATACACTGACGAGCTGCGTCGCCTGGCATGGGGCACCGACGCGGGCTTCTACCGCCTCATACCCCAGATAGTCATCCGCTCGGACAATGAAGAGGAAGTGTCGCAGCTACTGCGCCTGGCCGACCGCCTGGGCCTTCCAGTCACTTTCCGTGCTGCCGGCACCAGTCTGTCGGGCCAATCCATCAGCGACTCCATCCTCATCGTGGCCGGCAAGCATTGGGAGAAATACTCCATTACCCCTGACGGAGAACAAATTACTCTGCAACCGGGAATCATTGGCCAGCGTGTCAACGAACTGCTAGCACCCTACGGACGCAAATTCGCACCCGACCCTGCCTCGGTAAAGAGTGCCATGGTGGGAGGCATCGTTATGAACAATGCCTCAGGCATGAACTGTGGCACGCATGCCAACAGTGACAAAATGATGCTCTCTGCCCGCTTGGTAATGGCCGACGGCACCGTACTCGACACAGGCGACCCCGTAAGCAGGGCAGCCTTCGAGGTGACACACCGCGACTTCATCCGCGGCATCTGCCATCTGCGCGACCGCATCCATGCCAACCCCAAACTGCTGGAACGCATCCGTTATAAATATGCCATCAAGAACGTAACAGGCCTCAACCTGCTGCCCTTCGTCCGCTTCGACGACCCGTTCGACATCATTGCTCACCTCATGGTAGGAAGTGAAGGCACCTTGGCCTTCCTGTCGCAAGTTACCATGCGCACCGAGTACGACTATCCCTGCAAGGCAAGTGCCATGGTCTACTTCACCGACATTCGCGAGGCATGCCGGGCCGTAGTTGCCATGAAGAAACTGAGCAATGCCCATGACGAATGGATAGTGAAAGGTGCTGAGCTGCTCGACTACAAGAGCCTGTCCTCTGTCGACGACCCTGTATATGTAAAATACAAAGGAGAGGTAGCCGACCCATCGGGACTGACTGCCATCCTGACCGAAACTAAGGCACGCACCCCGGAAGAGTTGTATCAGGACATAGCCGCCATAGAACAGGCTCTCGCTGCCTTCCACACCTATATTCCCGTGCACTTCACAGACAAGCCCGAAGAGTACGGCAAGTTCTGGGCCATACGCTCAGGCATCTTCCCCAGCGTGGGGGGCACGCGTCGTCCCGGTACGACCTGCCTCATTGAGGACGTAGCTTTCCACATCGAAGACCTCCCCGAAGCCACAGCTGCCCTGCAACAACTCATTGCCCGACATGGCTATGACGACGCCTGCATCTACGGACATGCGTTGGAAGGCAACTACCACTTCATACTCAATCAAAGCTTTGCCACCCAGGCCGAAGTAGACCGTTACGAAGCGCTGATGGAGGATGTCAAGACCCTCGTGGTAGACAAATACGACGGCTCGCTGAAGGCCGAACATGGTACAGGGCGAAATATGGCTCCATACGTACGCTATGAATGGGGCGACGAAGCATACGAAGTGATGAAGGCAGTCAAGCAACTGTTTGACCCGAAAGGACTGCTCAACCCCGGTGTCATCTTCAACGACGATCCAAAGTGCCACCTGAAGAACTTCAAGCCGCTGCCGCTGCTAAATGAAGAGGTAAGAATGAAGAATGAAGAATTGGGAATGAAGGATAAGGGAAATGAAGACAAGCGTACATCAGGAGATTCTTCATTCTTCATTCTTCATTCTACATTAAATAAGATAAACCGCTGCATCGAGTGCGGCTTCTGCGAAGTGAACTGTCTCTCATGCGGATTCACACTCTCGTCACGCCAGCGCATTGTCATTCAGCGCGAACTGGCCCGTCTGCGCCAGGAAGGCGATAACCCAGAACGTCTGGCACTGCTGGAGAAGCAATACAGATACCTGGGTAACCTGACTTGTGCAGGTGATGGTCTCTGCTCCCTGTCATGCCCCATGGGAATCAATACGGGTGACCTGACCCACCTCATCCGCCAACGCCTGTTGCCACCCGGCAGCAGCGGCTATAAGGCTGGTGACTATGCCGCCCGCCACTTTGCCGGCATCAAGGGTAGCCTTCGCCCTGTACTGACCTTGGCCGATACTGCACATGCCATACTGGGCACTGCTGCCATGAGCCGTCTGACGCGGGGCATGCACAACCTGCTGGGCATACCTCAGTGGACACCAGCCATGCCGAAGGCTTATAAAATAAAGGATGAAGAACAAAGAATGAAGCATGAGGAGAACACAGCCAAAGTAGTGTATTTCCCCAGCTGCATCAACCAGACAATGGGACTGGCCCGCAAGTCACCCGTAGAGCAGGCGCTGGTCAACAAAATGATAGCTCTGCTCCACAAAGCCGGCTACGAAGTCATCTTCCCCAAGAATATGGAGAAACTGTGCTGCGGCACCATTTGGGAAAGCAAAGGCATGATGGACATTGCTGACCGCAAGACACGCGAATTGGAAGATGCCCTGTGGGAAGCCAGCCAACAAGGCCGCTACCCTGTATTGTGCGACCAGAGTCCATGCCTGCACCGCATGCGTGAAACCATACATCGCATGAAGCTTTACGAACCGGCAGAATTCATCTATACTTTCCTGCGCGACCGCCTGACGTTTACACCTATCGACCGACCGGTGGCTCTGCACATCACGTGCTCCATGCGCAAGATGGGCTTGGCCAATACGCTCATTGCTTTGGCACGGTTGTGCTCTACACAAGTCTTCGTACCCGAAGAAGTGGGTTGCTGTGGTTTTGCCGGCGACCGAGGCTTTACACACCCCGAGCTGAATGCATACGCCTTGCGCAAACTGCGTCCACAGATAGAAGAACGAAACATACAGATAGGCTACAGCAACAGCCGTACGTGTGAAATCGGACTGACCACCAACAGCGGTATTCCCTACGTTTCCATTGCCTATCTGGTAGATGAATGTACCACTCCTAAAAAACAGAATTAAGTCACTATATCATGAACAAACTACAAACCAACAACAAACGCATCCTTGCCCTCGACATACTGCGAGGCATCACCATTGCCGGTATGATATTGGTAAACAATCCCGGCTCGTGGGGACACATATATGCCCCCCTGCGCCATGCCGAATGGAACGGTCTGACGCCAACTGACCTGGTGTTTCCTTTCTTCATGTTTATCATGGGTATATCCACCTATATATCGCTGAAGAAGTACAACTTTGCCTACAGCCACGCCACTCTCAAGAAGATTCTACGGCGTACCGTTGTCATCTTCCTCATAGGTATGGCCATCGGCTGGTTCTCACGCTTCTGTTACTACTGGGCATCGGCTCCCGACGACCTGAGCTTCGGAGAGAACCTATGGGCTTCGGTCTGGACGTTCGACCGCATGCGCATCCTGGGCGTCATGCAGCGTCTGGCTCTGTGCTATTGTGCCGCTTCCATCGTGGCCATCACCATGAAACACAGCCGTATTCCCTATCTTATTGTCACCTTGCTGGTAGGCTACTTCATTCTGCTGATGTGCGGCAACGGCTTTGCCTATAACGAGACCAACATCCTGTCCATCGTAGACCGCACTATCCTGACACCGGCTCACATGTACAAGGACAACGGCATAGACCCCGAAGGATTGCTCAGCACTATCCCTGCCATAGCCCACGTACTGATAGGCTTCTACGTAGGACGTTTGATGCTGGGCGACAAAGACAGTGCCGGCCGCAGCCGCGAAGAGATACTCCAGTCGCACCTTGTCAAACTATTCCTTGTAGGCACCATCCTTACATTCAGCGGTCTGTTGCTGAGCTACGGCTGTCCTCTGAACAAAAAGATATGGTCGCCCACCTTTGTACTGACTACCTGCGGACTGGCTTCCAGCCTGCTGGCTTTGCTCATCTGGATTATCGACGTGAAAGGCTATAAACGCTGGAGCCGTTTCTTTGAATCGTTTGGCATCAACCCCCTGTTCATGTATGTACTGGGTGGCGTACTGGCCATTCTGTTCGGCGCCATTCGTCTGCCTTGGGACGACGGCAGCGTATCCATCACCGGCCTGCTCTATGCCAAGACCCTGCAACCCTTGCTGGGCGACACCGCCGGTTCACTGGCCTATGCACTGCTGTTTGTAGCCATCAACTGGTGCATCGGCTACCAACTGTACAAGCGGAAAATATACATTAAGATATAAGAGTAATGTATCCAGTTCATCAATTTACCATCTAACGAATTTATAAACTCATAAACTCATCAATATGATACTGATAGCAGACAGCGGCTCGACCAAGACCGACTGGTGTTTGGTGGAGCATGGAGAACTTCTCCAACAGATTTTTACCAAAGGTACCAACCCCTTCTTCCAGACAGAAGAGGAAATCAGCAATGAGATAGCCACCGCCCTGCTGCCCCAACTGAAAACCAGTGTGCTGGACGCCGTTTATTTCTACGGTGCGGGTTGTGCTTTCCCCGACAAAATTGAAACCGTACGCCGCGCCATCCTGCGCCACTTGGAAGTGAAGGGTGAAGTGGAAGTAAGCACCGACATGCTGGCTGCTGCCCGCGGACTGTGCGGACATCAGGCAGGCATTGCCTGCATCATGGGCACGGGTTCCAACTCTTGCTACTACGACGGTGAAAAGATTGTGCAGAATGTCTCACCCCTGGGATTCATTTTGGGCGACGAAGGCAGCGGCGCCTGCCTGGGAAAACTGCTGGTAGGCGACCTGCTGAAGAACCAGCTTGGTGCCGAACTTAAAGAAGAATTCCTCAGCCAGTATAACCTGACACCGGCCGACATCATCGACCGCGTCTACCGCAAGCCTTTCCCCAACCGGTTCCTGGCCAGTCTGTCGCCATTCCTGGCACAACACATTGACAACCCCGGCATACGCAACCTGGTACTGGGCAGCTTCAAGGCGTTCCTCAAACGAAACGTCATGCAATACGACTACAATAACACCCCGGTACACTTCATCGGTTCCGTAGCCTTCTATTATCAGGAGGTGCTGTCACAGGCCGCCTACGAAACCGGCATCTGCCTGGGCACCATTCTCAAGAGCCCCATGGAAGGCCTCATCGCCTACCACAGCTAACCCTTATGTACTAACCATTAACCGTTAACAATATGGCATTCATCAAGATTTCAGAGCAACCCTCGCTCTACAACGATTTAGAGAAAAAGTCTGTCCGCGAGATTTTGGAAGACATCAATACAGAAGACCAGAAAGTGGCACTGGCCGTACAGAAGGCCATTCCTCAGATAGAGAAACTCGTTACCCAGATAGTACCACGCATGAAACAAGGCGGACGCATCTTCTACATGGGTGCCGGTACCAGCGGACGTCTGGGCGTACTCGACGCATCGGAGATTCCGCCTACATTCGGTATGCCCAACACATTGGTCATAGGACTGATAGCCGGAGACGACACCGCCCTACGCAACCCGGTAGAAAATGCTGAAGATGACACACACCGCGGCTGGGAAGAACTGGTGGAACGTAACATCACCACCAAGGACACCGTAATAGGTATTGCAGCTTCAGGAACCACCCCATACGTTATCGGTGCCCTGCACGAAGCGCGCGAACACGGCATCCTGACAGCCTGCATCACCAGTAACCCCGATTCACCCATGGCAGCCGAGTCTGACGTGCCCATCGAAATGATTGTAGGACCGGAATACGTGACCGGCAGCTCGCGCATGAAGTCGGGCACGGGTCAGAAGATGATTCTGAACATGATAACCACCTCTGTCATGATTCAGCTGGGCCGCGTCAAAGGCAACAAGATGGTAAACATGCAGCTGAGCAACAAGAAGCTGGTAGACCGCGGCACCCGCATGCTGGTCGAAGAGCTTGGTTTGGACTACGGCAAGGCCAAAGCCCTGCTGCTGATGCACGGCTCGGTAAAGAAAGCTGTAGACGCCTACCGCGAAGGAAAATAAATCCACCTAACAATCATCGCTACATGAGAACACTCTGTTTGATATTGTCCGTATTGCTGGGCGCACAGATAAGCATGGCACAACCCTTGCCACGCGTTGCGCCCGAGCAGGTGGGGATGGACTCCCGCCGACTTCAGAATGCCGACCAGGCCATTCTTGAAGCCATTGCACAGAAAGAGATACCCGGTGCCGTGCTCGCCGTAGTGCGCCACGGCAAGCTGGCCTACCTCAAGGCCTACGGCAACCGCCGTGTATACCCCAAGACCGAACCGATGACCACCAACACCGTGTTCGACATGGCTTCGTGCAGCAAGTCCATGTCTACGGCTGTTTCGGTCATGATACTGGCCGAACAGGGCAAGCTGCGCATGCTCGACCCCGTGAGCCGCTACATTCCCGCCTTCAAGGACTGGGAAAGTGCCGACGGCAAGGAAAAGCAGACCATCCGCATCCAGGACCTGATGACCCACACCTCGGGCCTGCCACCTTACGCACCGGTTGCCAAACTGACTGAACAGTATGGACAGCCCAATCCTGAAGGCCTGATGGAATACATTGCCACCTGCAAGCGCGATTTCCGCCCGCAGACTGACTTCCAGTACAGTTGCCTGAACTTCATCACCCTGCAACACATCATCGAGACCGTCAGCGGCCAGTCATTGCGCCAGTTTGCCAAGGAACACATCTTCGACGTACTGGGCATGGAACACACCGACTACCTGCCCTGCCAGCAGGACAAGAAGGGCAACTGGGTGAATACCGGCGACCTGCCTCAATGGGCACAGGCCGGTAACAACAGCCTCATTGCACCTACTGAAAAGCAACCCAACGGACAAGTGCTCTGCGGCCAGGTACACGACCCGCTGGCACGTGTCATGAACGGAGGCATCAGCGGAAACGCCGGCGTATTCTCCTGTGCACAAGACATTGCCGTGCTCTGTGCAGCCCTGCAAAACGGTGGTGAATGGAACGGACGCCGCATTCTCAGCCCGCTGGGTGTAAAGGCCATGCGTACCGTGCCCCGTGCTGTTTCTACCTTGGGACGTACGCTGGGCTGGGACTGCTTCACGGCCTACGCTTCGAACAACGGTGACCTGCTCAGCCCACACACGTATTGCCACACAGGCTATACGGGCACCAGCATTGTCATTGACCCCGATACGGACACCAGCATCATTCTGCTTATCAACGCCGTTCACCCTGAGGACGGACACAGCGTAGTGCGCCTGCGTTCGCTGGTAGCCAATGCAGTAGCAGCTTCCATCATCGACGCCGAAGGCATGGCTCCCTACCACGACCATTACTACAAACGTTTCCTGCAATTCATGGACGAGCCGGCTATTACGTCCGACAACATCGTGATGTTGGGCAACAGCCTAACCGAGAACGGCGGCGACTGGGGAAAACGCCTGGGCAAGAAAAACGTGGTGAACCGCGGCATCATTGGCGACGAAGTGATGGGTGTATATAACCGCCTGCACCAGATTCTGCCCGGACAGCCGCACGAAATGTACCTGATGATAGGCATCAACGACGTGTCGCACAACCTGACAGCCGACAGCATTGCCGGTCTCATCCGCCTTACGGTAGACCGTATTCAACGCGAGTCGCCCCAAACCAAGCTGCACCTGCAAAGCCTGCTCCCCATCAACGAGAGCTTCGGCCGCTATAAGCTGCTGACCGGCAAGACCGACCTCGTTCCCCAGATTAACACCTTGCTGAAGGAACTGGCCGCAGAAAAACAGATTGATTTCATTGACCTCTTCCCTCTCTTCACCGAACAAGGAACGAATATGCTGCGCCGCGAGCTGACAACCGATGGCCTACACCTCAATGAACAAGGCTATAAAATTTGGGCTAAAGCACTGAAGAAACACTAAAACAAGGCCTTTTGCACAACTGCAAAAAAGCTTTTAATAATAGTTAACTCCTTACTCGATTGCCGTCAACTCCCCGATTATTGAGAGTTTAAGCTTTACGAGCAAGGAGTTAACTGTTTTCAGACAGTACCTCTGCTGCTCCAACCTGTAGCAGACACACCGACCCACCAACCGGAAAGAGACAAAAAAAAATCAGCCGCGCGACTGTCCTTACAAGACAGACACACGGCTGACAACTTATGAATAGTTTTGGAAAAAGAGGCTACTGTTTCAACATGTGGTTGTAAACCTTCAGGTTCGTAATGCGACTCTTGAAGCTACCGGCTTTCTGGAGCGGGAACACCAGCGTGCGGATATACTTCATGGAGTCCTTGCCGCTGTTATAGAAACGGAGCTGAATGTCGAGCTTCTCATACAGTTTGCCATTGATGTAGAGCGATGTGCCCAGATGGTCGCCCTCGATGCGTACATTCACTTTTTCGCCCGGATAGGGACAGAAGCCAAAGGTATTCAGGTAACCGTCGCGGGCAAAACCGAAGCGACCGCTCACGGGGTCGGACAAGTAGAACACAGCGTCGGCCGAACGGAACAGTTCCGTACCCGGAGCCTCGGGTTGGGCTTCCAGGTCGAAGCTTACAGCGTAGTTGTAACCAATCTCAGCATGGGGCAACGTGGTGCCAGGCTTCACTTCGACTGCTTCATATACCATACCCGGTTTATCGCCTATGCGGGCCAGCAGATTCACGCCCGGAGCCTCGCTCAACTCCATACGCTTGGCATCGAAATCGTCAAACGACAGCGTGGGATTAGCATTCCAGGTCTTCACAGCCATGGTTTGCAAGCTGGGATAGACACGGTGGTGAATATCTTTCACCGAAATACCATTGCCCACCAAATCGTTCCACACGGCAAACAGGCCTCCCAGAATGGCAGGGTCGCGTTCTTCAAACACTTCCTTACCTACATGGGCTGGTGTCCACTCGTTGTACAGGTTGGCAATGTCCAGATAATCGTGATAATAAGGAGCCAACGGAACAATATAAACGCTCCAGTCGGGGATACTCACTTGCTTGTAGCCCAGCTTGGCCATCTCGCGCGGCTGTGCATAATTGTTGTTCCAGGTAAACATGTCCACATTCTCGGCCTTCACCGGAGTCTTGCCCGGTGCGTGGGTCAAAGCGCCCCATACACAAGCTTTCTTGCCATAGCTTTCCACCAGCTTGATGTAGTGGTCGGTAAACGCACGGAACTGCTCTACCACCTCCTGGTCTTTGTTGGAGTATTCGTCAGTACCAATATGCACCCTGGGACCACGGAAAACGGGATTCTCACCTTCCAGATATTCCTTGAAAAGGGCATCCATGAACGTATAGGTTTCGGGATTGGACAGGTTCAAATGGTCCATGCCATACTCCTTGCTGCCCAACTCAGGTTTATAGTGACTGAAAGCCAGCGTATGGGCAGGAGCATCAATTTCAGGAATCACTTCTACAAACTGTGCGGCAGCCTCATCCTGAAAGTCCATGAACTCTTGCTTGGTATAGTAACCGTCGCGGGCGGCCAGTCCGGGGAATGTCTCGCTCTCCAGACGGAAAGCAGCATAAGTCTTGTCCCAGTCGTGTCCGAAGAACTGTTTGAATCCGTTATCGTTCAGGTGAACATGCAGCACATTCATCTTATAGTAGGCCAGTACCTTGGTCAGTCCACGCAGATAAGACATAGGTATGAACTTACGTCCACAGTCTATCATAAAACCGCGCATGCCGTAGTCAGGATAGTCGCGAATAACACCCTTAGGCAATTGACGGTTCTCGGTCTGTTCAGCAATTTGCAGCAGCGTTCTGGTAGCCCAATAGGCTCCAACAGGTTCGGCAGCCGATACTTTGACGCAGTCGGCCACGTCTATCGTATATCCTTCCTTACCCAGTTTCTTGTCTTTTTTGAGTGACAGACTGATGTCACCGTTCTTTCCTTTACCCTGTACCACCTGTGGTGCCTGCCCGAACATTGTCTGATAGTCAGCAGCAAAAGCCTCTGCCACCTGGCGCAAGGCTTGGTTGTCATAAACAATACGCAACTGTTCGCCCGGCACAAAAGCTCCCGCCTTGCCTTTCCATTCCTTCAGCTCAGGAACAACGAAAGGCTTGGCGTTCTGCGCGACAAGCCCCAGATTAATGCACAACAGCACACATAGTGTACCAATGATTTTACTGATTAAAAGATGTCTCATAACTAACAATTTTTAAGATATTAGAATAGATTAAGCATGTCCAGTTAAGAAAGGAGGGGGCGAAACCATTTGCCACGCTTCGCCCCCCTGCAGCTATCACATGAATATACCTATTGATAAGTCATTGAAAGAAACAGGAATTAATTAACGAGTTCTCTATTCAAGTTCGGATTCTTCTCTACCTCCGTATCAGGATAAGGAATGTAGATGCTGTTATCTCCCGCCCATGTTGTCTTCACTACAGCTACACTTTCCTTGGCTTTGTAGCCCGGAGCGACTTCAATTTCAGGATTGGCAACGCGATAATCGAAGTTCTTCTTCAACTCGTTCATGCGGAATTCGTCAGAACGGCGGGTTACCATAGCCACCCAATAGCCGGCCACTTCCCAACCGTGTTCTATATAGCAAGCCTCAGCCAATTGGTCAGCGTTCATATTGTCAATGCTTACAACGCTGCCATCGCTCAGAGTCACATTCTCGTAGTCGGTCACAGCACGCTGGCGTACTCGCTTCAGGCATTCCTTAGCCTTGGTCAAGTTTGTTTCTCCCGAACGTGCCACACTCTCGGCATACCATAAGAGCACTTCAGAATAACGGATAAGACGATGACGATGTCCGTTACACATTCCGGTATAGTTGGGCTGCATGTAATCATAGGGTTGAGCCAACTCTGCACCGTTGGCATCGCAGTTGGTTGTGAAGATAGTAAACATCGGGTGATATTCCGATACCACAGGCTTTCCTTCGCTGTCCAGTGCCCACCAGTCTACGGCTTTCGTTATGTTATAGTTGGCATCCTGGAAGGTGATTTTAGGAGCATAGACAGCGTTCTTGCGCGGTCCTTCCGGATAGCGTTTCCAGAAAGCGATTTCGCCCCAGGAGTCACCCCAGCCGGCATCACCCAAACTTTCGAAACGGTTGCAGGACGACAATTGTGAGTCAGTGGCCCAATCAACTACCGGAGAGTAGTCAATACCCAGCACAGTTTCCTTGTTGTAGTTGTGACCCATAGAATAGACATGACTCCATTCACTGTCCAGATAGAAGCCATACTGTGCCTCCTTGTCAATTACTTCCTTTGCCTTGGCAGCAGCCTTGCCGTAATATTCGGCTCCCTTGTTCAACGGATATCCGGCCATCGACATATATACGGCTGCAAGAGTCGACTGTACGGCTTGCTGGGTTACATAAGCATCTACACCATTATGATTGCGCGGAGCGGTAGAATAGCTGGTAGGTACCAGACCTTCGGCTGCAATCAGGTCTTCTACTATCAGATTATAGACTTCTTCTACTGAAGAAAGCTTAATGTCGTTGCTCAGTTCATCGGCCGTTTTTACCAATGGAAGCGGACCGAAAAGACGAACCATATAGTAGTAAGCGTATGCACGCCAGAAGTGGGCCTGTCCCATGGCGATGTTGATTTCGGTTTCGCTCACCGGTGTTTCACCGGCATTGTTCAGAATCAGGTTGGCAGCCTTGATTACTGTATAATGCTTCGACCATGCGTCCTGTACACCTTTGTTGTTGTTATTGGCACTGAATCCGTCAAGTTCGGCCACAGCCTGCTTATTGGAACCGGGATTGGCGGTCATATCGTCGCCTTGCCACTGCGGATACATCATGTTGGTAAAGGTCTGTGTACCGTTTACCTTATTATAGAGCGAGTAGACACTGGCATCCAAAGCGTCCTGCGACACGAAGAAGTTGGAAGGCGTCAGTTGTCCCTTGGGATCTTCCGTCAAGAAGTCGCTGCACGAAGTGCTGAGCAAGGTAGCTGCCATGGGGCAACCCAAATATATCTTAGTTTTCATATCTGATTCAAGTATTTTAGATGGTTATCATTTAGAAATTCATACGTACTCCCAGGGTGATAGTGCGAGGATTAGGATAAGCACCCATATCCATACCGTTGTCCACGTCTACGCTGTTGGCACTGAAAGAAGCACCTGCCGGGTCAATACCTTTGTATCCGGTGATGGTGAAAAGATTCTGTGCAGAGAGCGAGAAACGAATGTCGGCAAACTTCGTCACTTTGCGAGGCAGCGTATAAGCGATGCTGATGTTCTCACAACGCAGGTAGTCAGCATTTTCAAGCCACTTGCTGGAGTTACCATAGTTACTGTTGGTAGCACCCGGAGTAGGCATGGTTTTGCCCACATTGTCAAAGTGGTCTTTTGCCGTTACGAACATAGAGGCACCCACCATTGAATTCATGGCAAAGTCTACCAGATTCAGACGCTGTGCTCCAAAAGCAGCATTGAAGAATACATTGAAATCCCAGTTCTTGTAAGTAATGGTATTGTTCCATCCCAATGTGAAGTCGGGGTTGGCACATCCCAGTACCATTTTGTCTTCACCCGAAGGATTGGTGGTTATCTGACCGTCCTTGGTATAATAAGAATCTACAAACTCACCCTTATCATTCTTTGTCAGGCCAGCCCACTTATAACCGTAGAATGTACCGATGGCTTCACCTTCCTTGACGATGGTAGCGGGGTCTACCGTACCAGGAGAAGGACTTGCACCGTAGATTACGGGTTCTTCGGCTGTCAGTTTGGTTACTTTGTTCTTCAGGTAGCTACCGTTCAGGCTGCTGGTCCATTGCAGGTTATCATTCTGTATGATACGTCCGGTAATCGTGAGGTCTACACCTTTGTTGCTTACTTCACCGGCATTAACCCAGTAAGAAGTACCACCCACGTAATTGGGAGCCGTACGTTTCAGAAGGGCGTCAGAAGTACGCTTGTCAAAATAGTCCACGCTCACTGTCAAGCGGTTCTTGAAGAATCCCAGGTCAATACCCAAATCAAACTGCTTCACCTTCTCCCAAGTCAGGTCGGGCGTTGCCAATCCGTTGGCCCAATAACCGGTATAAGTCGTTCCGGTACCGAAGTTGAACGAAGTGCTTGTCATCAGTCCCAGTGTTGAATACGGGTCAATGTCCTGATTACCGATGATACCGTAGCTGGCGCGAATCTTCAGGTCGCTCAGTGCCTTGACATCTTTCATAAATTCTTCCTTGGTCACTGTCCAGGCAGCAGCGATAGAGGGGAAATAGCCCCACTTCTGATTAGTAAAGCGCGAACTGCCATCGGCACGGAACGTTCCGGTCAACATGTACTTGTCAGCGTAGTTATACATTACACGGGCAACGCCTGAAAGCAGGTTCCAGTTGCTATAGCTGTTGCTGGCATCGCGTGTCTTGGCGTTCTTCACATCCCAGTAGCCTACCTGCTCGGCAGAAAGGTTCTTACCGGTGATTTCCATGTAGCGCGTTTCCGAAGATGTTGCTTCCCATACGGCAGTAGCAGTCAGCGAATGCTTGTTCCAGCTACCCATATAAGTCAGGTTATTGGTAGTCTGCAACACCATGTTGTAAGTATTCGTATTTCCCATGCCGTTTTGGGTCTGCACACGTGTAGAAGAGAATGAGTAGCCCTTATGGTCAGAATAGTCAATACCGTTGGTGGTAGTAAAGGTCAGTCCTTTCAGAATGTTGAACTTCAAATCCACATGTCCGCTCACCACATTACGCTTGCGGTCGTTCTGGTTTTCATGCAGCATACCATAAGGATTGTTCTGGATGTTGTTGTAGGGGTCAGTATTATAACTGCCTTTATCATTGTACATCTCCATGGTAGGCGAATAGTTCAGTCCCACCCAGATAGGATTCTCCTGACTCTGATTGAAGCCGGCACCCGAGCCATTGCTCTGCGACAGATTGACATCGGCAGTAAGTTCCAGCCACTTGTAAAGCTTGGAATGTACATTGGCTTTTACCGAATAGCTGGTAAAGTCGGTATCAGTAATGACACCTTTGGTGTTCAGATAGTTGCCCGATACATAGAATTGAGTATCCTCGTTGCCTTTTGAAATGGCCACCTTGTAATTTTGGGTAACACCCGTACGCAACAGCACATCCATCCAGTCAATACCCGGATTGCTGCCATCCAGATAGCCGGTTAAAGCGTCACGGTCGGCACCTTTATAATCTACCAAAGCCTGTGCATATTCCTTCGTTCCCATCATTTCGGGAATGTGGTAAGCGTTGGAGAAACCTACCGATGCATCAAACACCACCTGTGTCTGGCCGGCCTTACCTGTCTTGGTAGTCACCAATACCACACCATTAGCACCACGCGAACCGTAGATAGCTGTTGAAGAGGCGTCTTTCAGAATCTGCATGCTCTGTATGTCTTCCGGATTGATACCTTCCAGTCCACTCTCGCGCACAATACCGTCGACAACATACAGCGGGTCGTTAGACTTATTGATGGAGCTGGCACCACGTACACGAATCTTAAGGTCACCACCCGGCACACCACTCGAAGTTACCGAAATACCAGACACACGGCCCTGCAACGCATCTTCTATACGTGTCACGGGCTGGTCCTTAAACTGCTTGTTGTCCATCACAGCCACCGAACCGGCCAAATCGGCCTTGCGTACCGCACCATAGCCGATAACTACCACCTCGTCCAGCGCCTCGCTATCTTCGTGCAGAGTCACCGTAATATTGCGCTGCCCATTGACAGGCACCTCAACAGGCTTATATCCTATATCACTAGTGGGCACTTTAAATTAAACATCGTTCTTTGAAATCTTTGATAATCGC
>USEY01000036.1 GCA_900553815.1 uncultured Bacteroides sp. | reverse complement strand
ATAGTTAAGGTTTAGGTTAAAAAAATTAAGGGGAGCTGTGAAGCTGCCCTTTTTTCATGACCAAAATGTTGGCTTCTATCAGAAGAAATAACTACCTTTGGCGGTGAAATATGTGTAACCTGAGGATATGGATGAGATATTCAAATATCTGATAGTTGCTGCCTTCATTGTATATGCCGTGGTGAAACAGGCCAGGGCAGGCAGCAAGAAGGATACGGATGCGCCCGGTCCTCAGGAATCTGTTCCTCCCGGCCCGTTGCCCGAGAACTGGGGCGGCGACACAAGCGGAGGCGGATGGTTTGACATCCTCAGGCCGCAGCCGGCAACCCCGAAGCCCGGACACAAGAAGCAGAAAGCTGCCGCACGACCTGCCAGCCAGACCAACCGGCCTACGGCTTCGGACCGCACAACCACCGGCACTCCCATGCCGGCATCTCCGCCCGAACCCAACTGCGGACCGGCCGCCGACATTGACATCAGCTCGGCGCAGGAGGTGAGGAAAGGTTTCATCTGGTCGGTCATACTGGAGCGGAAATACGACTGACACCCCTGCACGGATGCAGACTCCTCTCCCGCCCCGTCGGCCCCGGCTTTTTTCCCTACGGCACGGACAAGGCCTTCCACCACTCCCGAGAAAGCAAGAACTCAAGAACTTAGTAATACATAATTATGGCATTTAATTACATTTCAGCAGAAGAGGCTGCGAGCCTCATCAAGCATGGCTACAACATTGGTTTGAGCGGATTTACACCCGCCGGAACAGCAAAGGCAGTGACACACGAACTGGCAGCTATCGCCGAGGCAGAACATGCCAAGGGAAATCCTTTCCAGATTGGTATCTTTACCGGTGCCTCTACGGGCGACGCCTGCGACGGTATCCTGTCGCGCGCCAAAGCTATCCGTTACCGTGCTCCTTATACAACGAACCCCGACTTCCGCAAGGCCGTGAACAACGGCGAGATTGCTTACAATGACATCCACCTCTCTCAGATGGCTCAGGAGCTGCGCTATGGCTTCATGGGCAAGGTTGACGTGGCCATCATCGAAGCTTGCGAACTGACCGAAGACGGCAAAATCTATCTGACGGCTGCCGGTGGTATCGCTCCTACCGTTTGCCGCCTGGCCGACAAGATTATCGTGGAACTGAACGCTGCCCACAGCAAGGCTGCCATGGGGCTGCACGACGTTTACGAACCACTCGACCCGCCTTACCGTCGCGAAATCCCCATCACCAAGCCCAACGACCGCATCGGCTTGCCCTATATCCAGGTAGACCCGAAGAAGATTGTAGGCGTGGTAGAAACAAACTGGCCGGATGAAGCACGTTCGTTTGCTGCTGCCGACCCCGTAACCGACAAAATCGGTCAGAACGTGGCCGACTTCCTGGTTCACGACATGAAGCGCGGCATCATTCCGCAGAGCTTCCTGCCGTTGCAGAGCGGTGTGGGCAACATTGCCAACGCCGTGCTCGGTGCACTGGGACGCGACACCACCATCCCCGCCTTCGATGTTTACACCGAAGTTATCCAGAACTCAGTTATCGGTCTTATCCGCGACGGCCGCGTGAAGTTTGCTTCGGGCTGCTCGCTCACCGTTACCAACGACTGTCTGAACGGTGTTTACCAGGATATGGACTTCTTCCGCGACAAGCTGGTTCTCCGTCCGTCGGAAATCTCCAACAGCCCGGAAGTCATCCGTCGTCTCGGTGTCATCTCCATCAATACAGCTATCGAAGCCGACATCTACGGCAACGTGAACTCTACACACATATGCGGAACGAAGATGATGAACGGTATCGGCGGTAGCGGCGACTTTACCCGCAACGCTTATATCTCTATCTTCACCTGCCCGTCAGTGGCCAAGGAAGGCAAAATCAGCGCCATCGTGCCGATGGTATCGCACGCCGACCACTCTGAACACGATGTCAACATCATCGTTACCGAGCAGGGTGTAGCCGACCTCCGCGGCAAGAGCCCGAAGGAACGTGCACAGCTCATCATCGAGAACTGTGTTCACCCCGACTACAAGAACATCATGTGGGACTACCTGAAACTGACAGACGGCAAATCGCAGACTCCGCACGCCATCCGTGCTGCCCTGGGCATGCACGCCGAACTGGCCAAGAGCGGCGACATGAGAAACGTAGACTGGTCTCAGTACTAATAATACTGAGCTTGTCATATTGAGACTATGATTTGATAAGAGCGTCTTGTGCGTGAGCATAGGGCGCTTTTTTTATGTGCATGCCACGCATACAAACCCTTTTGTTCATGCCGCACACAAAAAGGGCTGTTCCTAAAATCACTTTACAGAACAGCCCCGCTTTTTAAAGCTTATATATATATGAAGTATAAAGAGTTTTCACACCCACGGCTTCATTCCTGCCCTCCGCCCAATGCGTTATACAGGTTTATCAGACTCTGTATCTCGGTGAATCGGTTGGCAGTCTGGGTCAGCTGTGCCGAGAGCAGGTTTTGCTTGGCGGTAAGCACCTCCAGATAGGTGGTGGTGCCGTGCTCCATGAGCAGTGAAGTACTCTTTACGGCGTTTTGCAGCGAAGCCACCTGCTTGTCCAGCAGTTCGCACTTGGCGGTGCTGGTCTGCCAGGCGGTGAGGGCGTCGTTCACCTCGATGCCGGCGTTGAGCAACGTCTGCTGGAAGGCCAGCGAAGCCTCTTCCTGCTGTGCCTTGGCAATCTTGAGCTGTGCCGTCAGCTGTCCGCGGGCAAAGAGCGGCTGGGTGAGCGAACCCACTGCCGAAGCCAGAAACTTGGCCGGATTGATAATCATGGAACCTGCCGAGTTGGTCCATCCTGCACTGCCGCTCAGGGTAATGGAAGGATAGAAGGCCGAACGGGCGGCATTGGTGCCGTAGAAGGCGGCCTCCAGCGTACGCTCGGCCGAACGTACATCGGGACGGGCCGACAGCATCTGCACGGGTACACCGATGGAGAAGTCGGTGGGGAACTGCTGCCCTTGGAGCGCGCCGCGCTCGTAGTGACGGGGCGTTTCGGCCAGCAACAGGGCCAGGCTGTTTTCCACCTGGTTGATTTGCTCCTTCAGGTCGAGCACCGAAGTCTGAACCTGATAGTAGGCAGCTTCCATCTGCGACACGGCCGACTCATCGGCCAGACCAGCGTTCATCAGGGCGCGGGTAGATTCCACGGTTTCCTTCCACGACTCTTCGGTCTGCCGGGAGAGTTCCAGCTGCTCGTCGAGCATCAGCAACGTATAGTAAGTGTTGGCAATGCCGGCAATGAGCTGGGTGCGTACGGCCTGACGGTAGTCGTTGCTCTGGGCATAGAGTGCCTTGGCTTGCTGCTTGGCGTTGCGCATCCGGCCAAAGATGTCCAGTTCCCAACTGGCAGTGACGGGCAGGGAGTAGGTTTGCGAAGCCTTCATGCCGTCGAAGCTGCTCACCGTGCCCTGTGGCGACAGGGCGAAGGAGGGCAGGAAAGCCAGTTTGGCCGAAAGCAGGGTGGCCTTGGCCTCCTCTACGCGCAACTGGGCCGACAGGTAGTCGGTGTTGTGCTGCAGGCCCTGTTCGATGAGGGCTTGCAACTGCGGGTCGGTAAAGAACTGCTTCCAGTCCAGACCGCCCAGGCCGGGTTCGGATTGCTCCGCAGATGCCTGCCCGTCGGCCGTCAGTGAGGCGGCCGCTTCGCCGTAGAGGCCCTGAGGCACCTCGGTGGCAGGCTTGTATTTGGTGTACACACCGCAACTGCCCAACAGGACAGTGGCGGCCGACAATAAGATAAGTTTCTTCATATCTGTTGATGGATTTGTTTTAAGAATTACTACTTCTCTTCGTTAAACCCACTACGTTCTGCCAGGCTTCTTTCGCGCTCCAACAGTACTTGGGCATCGGCTTCGAGCTCCTGATGCGGACGGATTTTCTCCTGCATGTACTCAAAGATGATGTAGAACACCGGCACAACGAACAGCAGGGCAAGGGTTCCGATGAGCATACCTCCCACGACGGTGGTTCCCAGTGACGAGTTGCCGTTGGCACCCGCACCGCTGGAGAACATCAGCGGAAGCATACCGAATATCATGGTGAGCACCGTCATCAGGATAGGACGGAAACGTACCTGGGCGGCAGCGTAGGCCGACTCGATAAGTCCCATGCCCTTGCGTCGGCGTTCGATGGCAAACTCCGTAATCAGGATGGCCGTCTTGGCCAGCAAGCCGATAAGCATAATCATACCGGTCTGCATGTAGATGTTGTTCTCCATTCCGAAGAGTTTGGCAAACAGGAACGAACCGAACATACCGAACGGAACGGAAAGAATGACCGCAAACGGTACCAGGAAGCTCTCGTAGAGGCAAGCCAGAATCAGGTAAATCAGGAAGACGCAAATGGAGTAGATGAACACCGTCTGCATCTGGCCGGTATTGGCCTCCTCACGCGAGATGCCGCCGTACTCGTAGTCGTAGCCCGAGGGCAACATCTGTTCGGCCACCTCGGCAATCGCCTTCTGTGCCTCACCGGTAGAGTAGCCTTCGGCCACGTTCACGTTGACTGAAATGGAACTGAACAGGTTGAAGCGGTTCTTGATTTCGGCTCCTTCGGTCTTGTTCAAAGTGACAAACTGGCTAAGGGGCGCCATCTCCGTGCCGTTGCGCACGAACATGTTGTTCAGGTCCATCTGGTCCAAGCGGTATTTGGGGTCGGCCTGAAGCATCACACGATACATCTTGCCGAACTTGTTGTAGTTCGAAACGTACGAACCACCGCAATAGCTACCCAGCACGCTCAGTACCTCGTTGGGCGAAATGCCCGCACGCATACACTTGGCGGCATCCACATCGACTGAGATTTGCGGGAAGTTCTCGGCATAGGTGGTATAGGCCATGGCCACTTCGGGACGCTGGTTCAGTGCACCGAGGTATTGCAGCACGGCGTGGTAGAAGGTGGTCATGTCGCCGCCGGTCTTGTCCTGCATGTTCAGTTCCACCGAGTTACCCATACCATAGCCGGGAATCATAGGCGACTGGAAGCAGAATATCTGTGCTTCCTTTATCTGGGCAAACTGTGCGTTGAGCCTTCCCATTACGGCTTCTGACGAATGTTCACTGCCCTTACGCTCGCTCCAGTCTTTCAGGCGGACGATAATCATACCATAAGAAGTACCCTGTCCGGAAAGGAAACCGTAGCCGGCCACACGCTGATAGTGGGCCACCTCGGGCGTGTTGGTCAGAATGGCATCCACCTTGTCCAGCACCTGTGTAGTCTCCTTCAATGTGCTACCCGGAGCCGTGCTGACGTTGGCCATGATAACGCCCTGGTCTTCCTGCGGCACAAGTCCTGTCTTGGTAGTGTTCATGAAGAATACCAGCAGTACAACGGCAGCTACCAGTGCAGCCCAGCACATCCAGCGGTGGTGGATGGCAAACATCACTCCTTTCTTATACTTGCCCAGCAAGGCTGTGTACGAAGCGTTGTAGGCTGCACGAACGCGGCCGTTGATACTCTTGGCGCTCTTGGTACCCGAGGCCGGACGCATCAGCATGGCGCACAAGGCCGGACACAGCGTCAGGGCACAAATCATGGAAAGACCCACGGAAGTAGCCATGGTGACACCAAACTGTGTGTAGAAGATACCGGACGTTCCTCCCATGAAGGTCACAGGAATGAACACGGCCATGAACACGCAGGTACAGGAAATGATGGCCATCGTCACATCGCCCATGGCGTCTTTCGTAGCCAGGTAAGGCGACTTATAGCCGGAGTCGAACTTCTCCTGCACCGCCTCCACCACAACGATGGCATCATCCACCACCGTACCGATGGCCAGCACCAGTGCGAACATGGTCAGGATGTTCAAGCTGAAGCCTGCGGCAATCAGGCAGGCAAACGTACCCACCAGCGAAACTATGATGGAGATAGACGGGATAAGCGTACTCTTGAAGTCCTGCAAGAAGAAATATACCACCAGAATAACCAGGATGATGGCAATAATCAGCGTTTCTACAATACTATATATAGAAGCGTAGAGGAAGTCGTTGGAGCTCATCAGGTTGACAAACTCCAGACCTTCGGGCAGGTCTTTCGACAGCTTGTCGAGCAGGGCGGTGATTTCGGCATTGACGGCAGTAGCGTTAGAGCCAGCTGTCTGGAAGGCCATGAAGGCAATGGCTGTCTTGCCATCCATCTCACCTTCGTAGCTATAGCTCAGCGCACCCAATTCAACCTCGGCCACATCTTTCAGGCGGAGGATAGAGCCGTCAGCCTGTGCACGGACCACGATGTTCTCAAAGTCGGCCACTTCTTTCAGACGACCACGATACTTCATGGTGAGCTGGTACACGTTGTCCGAATTCTCTCCCAGCGAACCGGTCGGAGCCTCCAGGTTCTGTGTAGCCAGCACGGCACTGATGTCCGAAGGCACCAGTCCGTACTGTGCCATGCGGTCGGGCTTCATCCAGATACGGATACTGTAGGGGGCATTCATGGCCATCACGTCGCCCACACCGGCAATACGCTTAATCTGGGGCACAACGTTAATATCAAGGTAGTTACCGATGAACGCCTGGTCATAGCGGCCGTTGGTGCAGACCAGTGAGTTGATTTGCAGGAAGCTGGTCTGGCGCTTCTGTGTTGTCACACCGATTTGTGTAACCTCGGCGGGCAGCAGTCCCTGTGCCTGCGTCACGCGGTTCTGCACGTTCACGGCAGCCATATCAGGGTCGGTACCTTGTTTAAAGTAGACTTGTATGGTAGCCGAACCGTTGTTGGTAGCCGTGGAGGTCATGTAAATCATGTTTTCCACACCGTTGATACTCTCTTCCAGCGGCATGATGACACCGTTCATCACGGCATCGGCGTCAGCACCCGTATAGCTGGCCGATACGTAGACCGTAGGCGGCGCAATGTCGGGATACTGTTCCACAGGCAGCGTGAAGAGTGATATCAGACCGATGGCTACTATCAGGATAGAGATGGCAATAGCCATCACCGGCCGTTTGATAAAGACATTTCCTTTCATAAGTTCTTTCCTCCTTCCTTATTTAACCGGTGTACCTTCGCGCAACAGTCCGGCACCCTTTGCCACGATTTCTTCTCCCGGCTTCAGTCCGTCCGTCACAATGAACTCGCGGCCATCGCTGATTTCATTGACAGAAACAAGCGTAGAAACGGCCTTACCATCTACAACCTTATACACCAGGTACTTGTTCTGCATCTGAACGGCAGCTCCCTGAGGAATGACGATGCAGTCCTTGTACATACTCGGTACGATAACCGTACCCGACGCCCCGCTGTGCAGCAGACGCGACTCGTTGGGGAAAACCACGCGGGCAATCACCGTTCCCGTGTTGCGGTCGATGACACCGCTGATAGACTCGATGGTTCCCTTCTGGTCGTAAATGGAATTGTCGTTCAGGCGCAGTTCCACCTGAGGCATGTTCTTCAAAGCCTCGTCCATGTTTCCATACTGGCGGGTCAGGGCCAGCAGCTGGTTCTCGGTCATGGAGAAGTAGACATACATGTCGCTGTTGTCGCTCACCGTAGTCAGCGGCTGCGGCAAGGAAGGACTAACCAGGGCACCTACTCGATAAGGCAGTGCTCCCACTACACCGTCGCTGGGGCTCTTCACCTCGGTATAGGACAGATTGTTGCGGGCATTCACTTCCTGAGCCTCGGCTTGTGCCAGCTGGGCCTTGGCGGTGAGGTAGTTATTCTGTGCGGTTTGCAGGCTGAATTCGGAAACCACCTTCTGATTGCGCAGTTCTTTCTGACTGTTATAAGTCAATTCAGCAGTAGCCAGGGCAGCACGTGCCACCTCTACATTGGCCATCGCTGTCTTGAGGGCTGCCTTGTAAGGCACCTGGTCAATGACAAAAAGCAATTGTCCGCGACTTACCTTCTGACCCTCGCTGACGCAAAGCCGCTCAATGGTGCCCGACACCTGCGGATAGATGTCGATATCCTGACGTCCACGTATGGTGGCCGAATAGGAAGTAGAGAGTACCTTGTCTGTAGCCTCAACCTTCATAATCTCATACGAAGTAGGAGCCATACCCGTCTGGGGTGCTTGCTTGCACGATGCCAGACATACGATACAGCCGACTGTTCCCATCAGCCGTATCCAGTTTTTGTTCAATGTAGTCATACTTTTGTTCATTCTCTTATGTTCTAATTGCCGACAAAAGTAGAAGAAAGGAATATGGAGCTTATGTCCTATTTGTCTTAAAGGTCGTTCCTTTCTCTCGATTTATTTTCTTTAACGAGTATTTAAGATATAAATAAGACATATCAAACATGAAAAAGGAATAATAGAACATCCTGAATTCCTACTTATTTACCAACTTTGCAAAACAAATAAGGAACAAGATGGAAATATCGGAAATTAAAAGCGTCAATATAGAAGATTTCAAGAGGAACAAGCAGCAACCGCTGGACTACATGGACGAAGACTTTGTAGTCATCAATAGCCTGGAAAGAGTAGACATCAACAGCAACGATTCCATAAGGCTGGACTGCCTGCTTATTGCCATCTGCCTGGAAGGGCGCATTCAGCTGGATGTCAACCTGAAGACTTATCAGCTGCAGGAAGGAGACGTGCTTTTCGGACTGCCGGGCACTTCCCTCAGCCATGCCATGGTGAGCCCGCACTACAAAGTGAAACTCATAGGGTTCTCCACCCGCTTCCTGCAACGCATCTTCAAGATGGAACGCGAAACCTGGAACACGGCCATCCACATACACAAGAATCCTATGATTAAGAATGCAGGCGAAGGTGCCCCTCCAAAGATGTTCGAGCTGTATCGCGACCTGATTATGGCAAAACTGAACGACGAACCACACAGCTACCACCGCGAAGCCATGCGCTATCTATTCTCTGCCCTGCTATGCGAAGTGATAGGACAAATGGAGAAGAAATCGGCAGCCTGCCCGGAGCAGGAAAGCATCAAACTGAAAGACCACATCCTGCGCCGCTTCCTGAAACTGCTTTCCGAAGACAACGGAATGCACCGCTCGGTGTCCTATTTTGCCGATGCGTTGTGCTACACGCCCAAGTACCTGTCGCAAGTCATCAGGCAGGCGTGCGGCAAAAGTCCGCTGGAACTGATTAACGAAAGCGTCATGGAACACATCAAGTACCGGCTGAAACGCTCGGACAAGTCCATCAAGGAAATTGCCGAAGAATTCAACTTTCCCAACCAGTCATTCTTCGGCAAATACGTGAAGGCGCACCTGGGCATGACACCGGCCAATTACCGCAACAGCACCAAGGAGTCCTGACACGGACTGTGCAGACGGGAACAGGAGAGGTCAGCGGATTATCTCGTCGCACACCGCATCCTGAAACGCCCGTGCCTGACGGCCCGACATCACGTTCTGGTTCATGATGGCAAAGGCCACCCAGTGTCCGTTGGAGGTCTGGAGATAGCCGGCCAGACTGTTGATGCCCGTATACGAGCCCGTCTTGGCGTGCACGTTGCGATAGGACAGCGTTCCCTTCTTCATGCGGTTCTTCAGCGTGCCGTCCATGCCTCCCACGGGCAAAATCTTGTAGAGCTTCTGAAACAACCCGGTACGCGAGTAGGCATACTTCAGGAATCCCACCAGCAACTGAGGCGACAGGTAATCGTAGTTGGACAGGCCGCAACCGTCGGCCATATTATAGTCGTCAGGGTCAAAACCCAGTTTCTTGATAAGCATCCGTATGGCCGACAATCCGTCACTAGCCGACACGTGCTTCTTGCCCGTGGCCTGCATGCCCAGACGGCAAAGCATGGCTTCGGCATTCAGGTTGTCGCTCTTCTTCATCAGCTGCTCGGCCACGTTCATCACCGGCGTCTCATAGCGGATAAGGCATCGCGACGTACTGTCGCGGCTGAACTCACTGAAGCCGTAGCACGAGTCGCACTCCACCCCGCTGGCCCGCAGCCGCTCCACGAAGGTGTGCATGAAGAAACGTTCCGACCCGCGCACATTCACCTTGCCGCCCTGTGCGCTGGCCACGTTGCCCGACACCAGCAGGTCGTTGCCCTCTTCCAGCCAGTTGCGCGTCAGGCGGAAGCGTCCGGCCGACGGCGTGCGGCTCACCGTACGGTTCACCACGCGGTAGTAGGTCGATGCCGGGCTAGTCGTTATCTCGGCCGCCTCGCCCTTCTGTCCGGGCCGGACCGTCAGGCTCACCACCCCCTTGCACAACATCAGCGGTGACAGATAGGGCTGAAACGAGTAGGGATTGTCGTCCCACACCCAGCCGCTGCCCCAGTAGAGGGAGTCTTTCATCGACACGTCGCCATACACCTTGCCCGCTATGACCGAAAAACGGCTGCGCGCCACGTACGCCACCAGCGTATCGAGCGCCGCCTCGTCAAACTCCGGGTCGAAGCCGCCCACCACATACAGGTCGCCCCGCAGCGTGTCGCCTTCAATCCGCCCCTTGCACCACACCTCCGTGCGGAAAGGTTCGTCGCCCCCCTCGTGGTCGAGGGCCGTGATGGCCGTCAGCAGCTTCATGGTCGACGCCGGTCGCGACAGCTTGTCGGCCTGGTACTGGTAAATATACTTGTTGGTTGTCAGGTCGTAGACACAGATGCCTACGTTAGACCCCTGCGGCAGCTTGTCGGCCACCAGTCGGTCGATGCGGGCAGGCAACGAATCGACTGCCGCAGTCTGAGCCATGCCCGCCGTGCCCGCACAGAGCCATAGCAGCAAGGCCATAAGGATTTTTGTCTTCATTGTAAATGTAAGTTAGTGGTTAATGGTGAATGATTAATGGTAAATGGTGAATGGTAAGTATTTATCCAGAGAGTGCTAATCACTTACCGCTAACTACTGACCATTTACCATTAACCATTATCAAAGCGCTTCCTTAAATATCTCGCCTACCGTAGGATGCGGGAACACCATCTTCTTCCATTCCTCCGCCTTCAGGCCCAGTTCGATGGCCATGCCCGCCAGCGTGATGATTTCAGAAGCCGGATTGCCCAGCACGTGTGCACCCAGCACGGTGCCGTCGTCGGCCAGCAACAGCTTGCAGACGCCGTTCACACCCTCATTCTCGGCCACGAAGCGTCCGCTGTAAGCCATCGGCAGCTTCACCACCCGATAGCTGAGACCCTTCTTCTGCGCCGACTCTTCCGTCTCGCCCACGCCCGCAATCTCAGGATTGGTGTAGACCACGCCCGGAATGGCCCGGTAGCTCATCTCGTCCTGCACGCCGCAGATGGCATGCACCGCCACTTCGGCCTCGCGCACCGCCGTATGCGCCAGCAGCGAGAAGCCCGTCAGGTCGCCACAGACATACACGCCGGCCACCGACGTACGCATCTGCTTGTCCACCACGATGCTGCCCCGCTCGGTCCGCTCCAGCCCCAGGCTCTCCAGCCCGAAGCCTTTCAGCACCGGCCGGCGTCCTACGCTCATCAGCAGCTTGTCGGCCACTACCGACCCGGCACCTGCAGCGTCCTCGTAGTTCACCTGCACCTGTTCGCCGCCCTCGTCGCCCGATACCTTGACCAGCGACACCACCTTGGCGCCCAGCAGGAACTTCACACCCCGCTTGGCATACTCAGCCCGCAGCAGACCGGACAGTTCCTTGTCCATGCCGCCCAGCACCTCGTCCATCATCTCCGCCACCGTGACCTTCACGCCCAGGCTGCTGAAGAACGAGGCAAACTCCATGCCGATGACACCTCCGCCAATGATGGCCAGACTCTGCGGCAACTCCTTGCAATCCAGCGCGTCGCGGTGCGTCCAGTAGGGCACCACGTCCACACCCGGAATGGGCGGTACGAACGTCTCCGACCCCGTGCACAGCAGCAGGTTGTCGCACTCATACGTCTCCTCGCCACACTGCACGTGGTTCTTGTCCACCACCGTGGCCTCGCCGCTCACCAGCTTCACTCCGTGGCCCGTCAGCTTGGCCTTGATGCCCAGCACCAGCTTGCGCACCACCTTCTGCTTGCGCGCCACGATTTTGGGCAGGTCAAAACCCACCTCGCCCACCGACACGGCATACTTCGCCGCATGGCGCGCATTATCGTAGGTCTTGGCCGAATATAGCAATGTCTTGGTAGGTATGCACCCCTCGTTCAGGCACACGCCCCCCAGACTGTTTTTCTCGAAAAGAACGACGCTCAGTCCCGCCCGTCCGGCAGCCTCGGCCGCCGTATATCCGGCGGGTCCGCCGCCGATAATGGCAATTTGATACTTCTCCATGGTACTATCAGTTTAGAATTTGCCTGCAAGATAGTAAAACCTCCGTTCATTCCCGCAGTTTTTGCTTTCTTTTTGCTTCCGACGCCGTGTTTTTGGATGAAGGGAGCGGAGAAGTGGAAATGATTGGGCGGGCAAAGGAGAAGGCGTCAGCCTTCCACCCCATCCTCCACCCCCTTTCAACCCCATTATATCCCCCCTTTGGTAGCAGTTAACTCCCCGGTCGGTAGCAGTTAACTCCTTGGTCGGTAGCAGTCCACTGCTAGGTCGGTAGTAGTCCACTGCTACCAAACGACATTCCAACAGGCTGTAGAAGGGTTCAGGGCAGTGAACAGGGTGGGCAAGGCTTTAGACTTTTTTAGCAGCAGGGAAGGCCGTGTCTTTTAGAAAAAAATTATTTTTGCGTGCAGCATTTACACCGACCGTGCGTCTATATGGAAAAACAAACTATTTGAAAGGAAACATGGAATACACTATGAAGAGACTTAGCCAACTGCTACTCCTCCCCTTGCTGATACTGACCCTGGCCACCGGATGCCAGAACGAGGACGACACCCGCCTGTCGCCCGTAAAGGAAACCACCCTGCCGGGCGATGCCGGCCAGACGGAAATTAACCTGAACCGCAGCGACTGGAAGATAACCTCCATCACCACACCCGGCGGTACCACAATGGTGGGCGACGACAACCGCCCCCTGCAACTCGACGGACTGGGCACGCTGGAGTTCCGCTGGTTCACCCTGACGCGCGACCGCGGCGACCACCTCAGCCTGTCGGTGACCGACAACCTGGACGGCGACGAGCGCGGCATGGTCATCCACCTGGCCATGAACGACGGCTTCTACTCCGAGACCATCACCATCCTTCAGCAGCCCTGCACCACCGTCTACGAGGTGCGCTCCATGACCTATACGCTGGAGGAAGGCGACGGCGAGCGCGAGAGCGACTGGGTGATAGACCGCGGCCAGATGGTGATAAACGCGCAGGTGGACGGTGTGATAAACCTGAACCCTTATCTGAACGCAACCAACTTCCACGACTTCAAGTGCGACGCCAAGGATGCCTTCACCTGGCTGATGCCCGATGTGGACTACCTGGTGCCCGTGCCCGACCATGTGTCCAACGGCCAGCTCGTCTTTGCCGACCCTGCCGAGCAGATAGCCTACAGCCGCTATACCGTGACCAGTCCTAACCCCTTGCAGAACAGCCCCATGATAGACTTGGCCTACAAGGGCGGCATGAAGACCACCTTCACCATCAGCATCCTCTACAAGGAGCTGACGGCCAGCTACCACCTGGTGGTGGCCAACCCCGTGAGCGGCGAGGAACGCGAGTTCAGCGGAAAGCTGGTGAGGAAGTATCCGTACAAGTATGTGGTGGAGAAGGAGGAAGAAGAGCTGCCAACCGAGTAATCACACCAGTACTGAAGCTTGGAAAAAGCATTCTACTGATATGTTGAATATATTCATAATAATGCGGGCGTCGTCTACTCCTGACGGAGGAAGGCGGCGCCCGCTGTTTACAGGATTATGCTGTTGATAAAACTGGTGGAGGGAGTATTGCAAATATTTATAGCTCAATGTTTTAATCTGCGTTCCTGTGAAAGCTCCAACAGGTTTTTATACCTACAGGCCTGTAGTTCTGTTTATTGAGATGAGCCCGTTGTCATGCCAATGGATGTTTGCATTGTCACAGCAACGAATAAATGTAGAGGCAATAATAAAGGAGAACTTCACAGCCCCCCTTTACTTACAAACATTATTACTACTTATTAAGTGGACTATTCTTTATTTAAGAATAATTCCGTGAAATTATGATGATAATTACTTCGTAACTTTTACAGTTATGTCGGCAGTAGTTGTCTTACCCCACTGGTCTACTACAACCAATTGTACGGTACATACCGGAGGAGTAACAATGGCTGTGCTTGAAGACTTCTTGCTGATGGTGACAACGCTGTTGGCATTGTCAAATGAAGTTACGTCAAGAGCAAGGTATTCCTTAGCATTGTCATCAGCCAATCTGACAGAGTGAGAAGCTACGCGGGCATCTGACAGTACGTTGTACTTCACACCGTAAACGTCGGTAGCCGTAAAGTCGGCAAGCTTCAGTGTAGCGTTTGTACCACCGTCTACCTCAAGGGTCTTGCCCGAAGTGTACTTCAAGTTACCTTCGAAGATTTCAGACTTGATGGTCAGGTTGAAGTTCATGGTGATAGGTTCAACCTTCTTATTGCCAAACGGCAGGTACGATACAGTAACCTTGCGTGCGTAGTATGCACCGCCGAATGTAGTTCCGTTAATGCCGGCTTTGTCTACTGTAATAACAGATGGATCGTTCTGCAACCATTCGTTGGCAGTATAGGTCTTGCCGTTAGAAGTGTAAGAAGCCGGAGTTTCTACCTTGAAGGTCACGTAATTCTTATCGTTATCCGAGATGCTGAACAAATCATACAGGTCGTATTCAATGGTGCTTCCGTTTGTCAGACCGTAAGCAACGGCTTCAGTCTTGTCGGCGTTGAAGTATGCTTCCAGCGGCTTGAAGTCGAAGGTAGCGGCACTGTTGACAGTAATGTTGAATGTAACCTCTTTGTCAGGACGCGTCGAGCCATTGCCATACAGCTGGATGGTTCCAACGTAAGAAGTCGGGGCAACGAGTTCTTCGTCGAACGTAATGCTTGCATTCCACTTCGTGTAGCCGTAGTCGTCTACATAAGATGTAAATGTAACTTGGCTGATACCGGTGATAGTACCATATTTAGCCTCGTCTGCACTGTTGGCGTAAGCGTAAGAGATATTTCCTACATAATATGGCAGGTAGTCGGCCAATCCTGTTGCATCGACAGTGACAGTCTGCTTGTTGGCGGCAGCAGTCATGGTCCATTCAAAGTCGCCCAAAGTAGCAGTTGTGCCGGCAGGAACAAAGGATACGGTGATAGTCTTGTCTTTCTTGATTTCACCCTTGCATGTCAGGTAATTGATGGTTACGACAATACTTCCAGCATTTTTGGCGGTAATGATGTTACCTGACAGTTCGGCACCAGTCTTTTCCTTATTGGCAGTCTGGTCTTTCTCAATGCTGAAATAGTAATCGATAACTCCTGTTAGTTCCGAGAATGCGTTTCTTAGATCATATTCTTCTCCTATTTCGGGCCAAACATCATTAGTGATTATGGTAGTATTTCCTGTTTCTGTCCAAACCTGAACATCATACTTCGACAGGATTTCATTGCCATAAGCGTCTTTGGTTGCAATAGCGTAAGCTATCCTCTGCTCTCTATTTGCAATGTCATTGACGTCCACACCTTCGGCAAAGCCGATAGTCATGTCGTACAGGCCTTTATTGGGGGTTGGTTCTGCCGCACGTGTAATGGGGTCAACGCTCATGTTCTCTACTACCTTGGAGATAACAAAGTCAGAGTTGCCTTTGGAGTCTGTCAGGTAGAAATTGTAGAGCGTTGCGTCGGCCATCGTCGGGTTGATTTGCGCAACAACAATTGAGGTGGCAGAAGACAGAAATGCGTCTTTGGCGTAAGTCTTGCCGTTGAATTCTATGGCTTTGCCCTGCTCGTTCTTACCGTAACTTAAAGTGATGTTTTTTGCACCTGCATCGTCCCAACCGAACCAAGTAGTTCCTACAGCCTCAATGCTTGTAATGGTAGCAGTTCTGGGCAATACCAGCGTGTCGTACGCAATGGTGTCGCCTACTTTCTTGGGCATGTAGATTTTCACGGTGATGCCGTCTTCTACATAATATATGCCGCTAATGGAGATGCCCAAGTCTTTCTTAGTGCTGGCATCGTCACCGTATTGTACATACAGATGTCCGTCTTCGCCAACGCTGAACGTAGGTGTAATTCCGTCTTCACCTTTTTCGCCTTGTTCACCTTGCTCGCCTTTGTCGCCCTGTTCGCCTTTGTCACCCTGCTCGCCTTTGTCACCCTGCTCGCCTTTGTCGCCCTTATCACCTTTCAAGTCGGCCAAAGCAATGAGGTTGGTGTACGTTTCGCCGTTGTCGTAGCTGACCTTGATATATCCGTCGGCTACCACAATTTTGGGAGTGATGCCATCTTGCCCGTTAACTCCGTCCTGGCCGTTAGCGCCGTCTTGTCCGTTCACACCGTCCACTCCATCTTTGCCATTGGTAATGGTGTACTCTTGTCCATTTCCCAATTTCACGATGATGCCATCGCTGGTAGAAGTAACACTGGCTACCCACTCACCGCCTTTGATTTTGTTTTGCAACTCCTCAATTGCAGATTTGTTGGAGTCAATTTGCGTCTGTAAGTTGGTGATGTCGTCATCGTAGTCCTTACAAGACGTAAACGTCCCTGTCGTTCCCAAGATTAAGGCACTAAACAGGATTACACTTAACTTTTTTTTGTTCATAACAGATAAACTTTAAATTTATAAATTTAAAAAATAGAAAAAAATGAATGTTTTTTCTTCCTAAATCTTTTATATAACTTATCTCATTTCGAATATTCTTCCGTTACTTCACAGGTAACGGCGTTTATCTGCGACTAACGATTAACGGTTAGCACCTCTTATGTCTCGTTCACTTGCAACTCGTCAACTCCACACAGGAAAGAAATGTTATTCGGAAGAAGTCTCACAATCAGGCGTTGGAAACGAGCCAGTTGGAGTGAAAGGTAGGAGTGAAGAATCTGGTATTTGTTCTGATTAAGTATCTTAAGAGCTACCGTACTAAGTCTTAAGAGCTACCACAGAAAGACTTAAGAGCTATTACGGAAGGTCTTAAGCACTAACGTACTAACAGTTAAGTCCTTCCCGGTGCACTAAACAGGAACTTTACGGCAACAGATGCAGCCGTAAACGGGATGGATGCCTGTGTGAACTCTCGTAATATATCGGGAAAGGCTTTGTTACTCTCTTTTTTATGGCACCTTGCAGGAATATGCTATCGCCTACTGTTCTTTTACAAATGAAATGACTTGGCTATTGGCCTTGTCTATCCGGCTGTTTCGAAAAGGCTTCAGATAGACCTCGGTCACGGCAATGGAAGAGTGGCCCATAGCTTCGGAAATGATTCCGGGATGTATTTCGCAATAATAAGCCAAGGTGGCCCAGGTGTGACGGGCGGCATAAGTGCTGAGGTGCGACAGGCTGCTCTCATATTCACTGAGTATTTTCAGTTGCCTGTTAAATCGACGCAGCGCCAACTGGTATTCATGGTAAGCGTCTTCGGTTCCTTCCTGGCTTGAAAGGAAGGGAAAGAGGTAAGGAGACTTCTTGTCGGTGTTAGACAGTTGCCTGATAAGCCGACAGGCTTCCGGTGTCAGAGCTACGGTCAGCAGTCTGCCGGTTTTGCGTCTGCGATAGCTTAATACATTTTCCTTAATATCCTTTTTACGCAAATAGACTAAATCGACAAAAGGAATTCCACGCAACAGAAACATCAGAGAGAAATACATACGGACCCGCTGTAAAGATGTCGGCAATGATGTCCGGCTCACCCCGTCCTCCCGTGTCGGATTCATTACATGTCGTCCGGCTCTCTGACAGGAAGCATCGACCGTATCGCCCGCATCGTACAGTATTTTTTTCATGGTGCTTGCCTCCAGTGCTTTTTTCCGTTCTGTACATGGCGAGGTGCGCACATGCCTGAACAAGCGCGGGACAAACCGGGCCTGGCCATGGTCTACTGCGCGGTTATAGACGGCTTTAAGCACCTTCATGTAAGTGGCAACCGTATTCCAACTGCACTGACGCTGGCGCAGGTGCGTTTCATAATCTTTTAGTAAAACGGGTGTCAAATCGGCAAAAGGCATGTCTATACCTTTTATATATAATGAAAATGAATTGCGAGTACTTTGATAGATATGCGCGGTTCCCCACTGACGGTTCTCGCGCAGTTCATCTATGACGTCTGAAAGCATTTCCAGGATTTTCTTTTGTTCCATAAATATGTATTTTAAGTGGTATGAACGATTATTTTTCTTATTAGCGACAAAAAAAACTCATAAATTTGCACAATATAAAAAAATATATCTATATTTGTGCCATCTTTTTTGCCGTTACCTGTGAAGTAACGGCTTTTTCTTTTATAGCGCATGATGTGCTGTATATCTGTCTAATAGAGTGGTAACAATACATTCGACACCCGAAGGAAAATATCCTCGTTTTTTCACAAGTCAATCTATGTTCCGTTAGAACATTTTTCTATACACTTCAACCAGATTCCAGATAGTAAGAACTAAAGCTGACAGCAACAATGCAGTTTGCTAAAGGGATATAAAAAAAATCATATGACTGTTCAAACCTTTTGCATATTACTTATTCACAATATTACCGAATAAATGTTCTGAATGCAAAAAAGCAGATATCAATCTTTCCAGCTTATGAAACATTCGTAAGGCTACTGTTTTTCATATATATTTATCAGATTATTAATGTATTAATATATCAAAACGAAGTAAAATGCACACATTATGTACAAGCAAAAATAGAAAAGTATTTTATTAAATACAATATTTGTTCAACAATAAACCATATAAACAGAAATTATTTACAGCAGAACGATAAAATCGAACATTTGCTTATCACATTCCATCAGATCAAGTCAACAAGCCCGTTAAATGTTTGCAGATATCGAGGGATTTTACGAATATTGCATGCCAGTTCGTTTATGCAGGTATGAGAACTTTGACCACCAGCCATCCGCTTCTTGGTAAAAGATTGCCTGCAAAGGATAAATCAAGCAAACTGAACCTCAACATTATATGTAATAAAGAATAATCATGAAAACAACCAGACTCCTGTCAACCGTCCTCTTCTGCCTGCTGACACTGACTGCCTGTGTGGACGATGATATCAAGGAAAACTATGTGTTCGGAAGCATTGCCTACAGCGTGGAGGCAGCCACGGATGGAGTGAGCAAACGGACCATAGAGATTGAGCCACTGGAACTCCGCAACCCGACCGACCAGGAACAGACTGTCACCGTCGACCCTTATCCCGATGATTTCAGATACATCACCCTGCAAAGCGACGACCCGCTGGCCTTCGGATGGAAGGACAGCGAAGAGGTGCTCATCGCCCAGCCCGTAATAGACGGCAGCGAGGTTGGCGAACTGTCGAACGAGGAATGCAAGGTGCCCTACCGGAAAGGAGAGAACCAGTATGACAGCCACTATATAGACCCGCGCGAATACACCATACCCCCGCACACACTGCTTTATGTAGGAGGAAGCGTCACCTTCAAGCGGACGCAGGTGACCTACACCCTGACGCTGAAAGGCGAACTGACGGGCGAGGAAAAGACGGTGAAGGGAACGCTGGTGTACGATGCGCCCTGCGAAAGTGGTATATATACGGTGTCGGGGGAGCTGGAGTAGGCTTAGCGACGGATAGAAGTCTGAGGAACTGCTCTGTCTTACATGATTTTCTGTTTTTCAGCCGGTTTCCTCCTCTTTTCATCCCGCTTTGTTTGATTTTCGTCTTCGAATGTCTATTTTTGTAGAAAGGCGTCCCGCATTGGCTGTACGCCTGTACTATGAATAAACCAACATACCGGATAAACGCTATGAGAAGACTGTACTATATGCTATTGGTTCCGCTCTTTCTGTTAACAACAATGACCGGATGCCAGGACGACGAAGGAATGCCCATGCTCTCGCAAGAATTCATCTTGGATGCCAATGCTTCGACCGTGGAATTCCGGGTGCCTTACGATGACTGGTGGATAGGCATGGTAACCAATCTTCAGGGATTTCCATACATGGACTATCAGCTCAACAGACCTTATGTGCTTGATGGAGTAGGCACATTGGACATAGGCGCCTGGTTCACCATTACCCATACTCCCGACCATACCTTCCGGCTTTCAGTAAACCACAATGTACGGAATGACGAAGAGCGAGGCATCATTGTCCACATAGGTGTGCCCGGTTCGGGCGAATGGACTACTTATACGTTTCGCCAGCCGTTGTCGGAGAGTGTCTACGAACTGAAGAGCATTACCTATACCTTGGAGGCTGATGATGTGGAAACGACTGGTGGCGGCCTCGGAGGGACATACCAGGAGCACAGAAATACAGGCACTTCGGCCTATACAGTCCTGATTCATCCTTATGACGGAACGGAGCGCACTTACTTCTTCACTTCCAAGGAACAGGGTGCCCTGTCTTGGTTCAGGTATCCGCTGTATACGTATGTTCCGGTGCCCGACCGGGTAGAAAACGGAGAAATCATATTCAATGAACCGCCCGATATGGCTCAATTCGGCACTATGAGCCGGAAGTCTTGCAAGATGCAGGGTACGGTGGAAGTGGTTTGTGAACCGGGGAAACTGACTCTCATCCATTGCTGGGTCAACTACAAGCGTGCTTTCTATACTTTCCATCTCACTATTGTCAACACCCGGACCGGACAGGAAGAAAGCTATACCGGAAAACTGAAAGTGGACTATCCGCATTCTTACACTCTGGACACGGATGTGGTAGATATAGAATAAGCTGCCCGACCGTAGTCCTGATTCCTTTCTTTATTTACCTTGCATTCTCCGCGTATGAAAACAACTCTTTATTTCTTTACCGCTCTCATGCTGCTGGCATTAACCGGCTGCACCGATGAAGATGAGCCCAGACCGGAAACACCATTTGTAGTTGAAAGCCTGCACTATTACTCTGATATAAACTCAGAAACTGACGGTATGACCGAATATGATGTGGAAATCTTTCCCTTTGTCTACGAGAACAAGACAGACCAGGCGGTCAACATCGCCATTGACCCCTACCCCGATGAACTTACCACCGTAAGTTGGACAAGCGACGACCCGCAGGCTTTCGGCTGGGAAGGCAGCAGCGACTTATACCTTTACAGGCCGACAATGTCTTATTTGTCACTCGTTAACGACATCAACGAAAAGATGAAAATACCTTACCGTCAGGGAGAATATACGTACGAAAGCAGTCTGGTTGAGGAAGAAGAACTCACGGTTGCGCCCCACAGCCGACTTGTGTTGCAAGGAAGCGTCAGTCATCGGCATATACAGGCCACCTATCTCCTCACTATCCGAAGGGAATTCCCGGAAGAAATGCGGACCATACGGGGGACAGTGATATATGACAGGCCGATTCAACGCAACTTTATCCTTACCGAAACTCCTCTGCCCTGAGTGGTTACTCTTCTTCTTCCTTCTCCGCCCCTTTCCTTCTCTTCATCAGCGCCTGCACAAAACCCTCCTCGTCAGTGGGCAGCAGGGCTTCGCACTTGCCGTTACTGAAGCGAAGCAAGACGTAGTGGGTGACGGCCAGGCGGCCCAGCATCATGGCTTTCGCACGCTCCACTTCGGTAATGTCGGCCAAGGCGTAGGATTTCTGCCGGTGGAAGCGGCCGCGGCCGATGAGCAACTGTCCGTCGGCGGTCAGCGTGTAGGTGGTGTGAATCAGTTCTTCAATGACCAGTACCAACATCACCATACACAACAGAGATATGAACCAGTTGCGGGTCAGGAAGCCGTAGATGACCAGCACGGTGGGCAGCAGCAGAAACAAATACTGCCCGGCAGTGATGCGGGCATGGAACACTCTATCCATCATATTTTCTTCTTTTTTTGCGGTAAAGGTATGGATTTCCAGCGGCAAAACGAACAAGCAATGCACTAATTTTGTAGTTTTGCGACAAACTAACTAAGCGAGTTTATTAGTTTATAAGTTTTTGAGTTTTTAAGTTAGGACACGGCAACGGGCTACCAACTTAAAAACTTATCAACTTAAAAACTTATCAACTCAAAAACTACATCTTATGGTAAGAAAGTTCGATTTCCTCGTCATCGGCTCAGGCATTGCCGGGATGAGTTTCGCCCTGAAAGTGGCGAAGAAGGGGACGGTAGCCCTCATCTGTAAAGCCGGAATGGAAGAGGCCAACACGTATTTCGCACAGGGAGGCATAGCCTCGGTGACCAACCTGGCGGTAGACAACTTCGAGAAGCACATTGAAGACACCATGATAGCGGGCGACTGGATAAGCGACCGTGCCGCTGTGGAGAAGGTGGTACGCAACGCGCCCGAGCAAATCAAGGAACTCATCAGCTGGGGAGTGAACTTCGACAAGAAAGACGACGGAACTTTCGACCTGCACAAGGAAGGCGGACACTCGGAATTCCGCATCCTGCACCATAAAGACAACACGGGAGCCGAGATTCAGACGTCGCTCATCGAAGCCGTCAAGCAGCATCCCAACATCACCATCTTTACCAACCATTATGCGGTAGAAATCATCACCCAGCACCATTTGGGCATCATCGTGACGCGCTACACGCCCGGCATCAAGTGCTACGGCGCCTACGTGCTGAACGAAGAGACCGGCGAGGTAGATACCTTCCTCAGCAAGATAACCGTCATGGCCACCGGAGGCTGTGAGGCCGTCTACCGCCACACTACCAACCCGCTTGTAGCCACGGGCGACGGCATAGCCATGGTCTACCGCGCTAAAGGAGCCGTGAAGGACATGGAGTTCATACAGTTCCACCCCACCGCCCTCTACCATCCGGGCGACCGCCCCTCGTTCCTCATCACTGAGGCCATGCGAGGCTACGGCGGCGTGCTGCGCACGATGGACGGCAAGGAATTCATGCAGAAGTACGACCCGCGCCTGTCACTGGCACCGCGCGACATCGTGGCCCGCGCCATCGACAACGAAATGAAGCTGCGCGGTGAAGACCACGTCTACCTGGACGTGACCCATAAAGACCCCGAAGAAACCAAGCGCCACTTCCCCAACATCTACCAGAAGTGCCTCAGCATAGGCATCGACATCACGAAGGACTACATACCCGTGGCACCGGCTGCCCACTACCTGTGCGGCGGTATCAAGGTGGACCTGGACGGACAGAGCAGCATACGCCGTCTCTACGCCATAGGCGAATGCTCGTGCACCGGCCTGCACGGCGGCAACCGCCTGGCATCCAACTCGCTCATCGAGGCTGTAGTCTATGCCGATGCGGCTGCCAAGCATGCCTTGAGCGTACTGGAGCGCTATGACTTCAACGACGACATACCCGAATGGAACGACGAGGGCACCATCAGCAACGAAGAACGCGTGCTCATCACCCAGAGCATGAAGGAAGTGAACCAGATAATGGAATCATACGTGGGCATTGTGCGCAGCAACGTCCGACTGACCCGCGCCTGGAACCGCCTGGACATCCTCTACGAAGAGACCGAACGCCTGTTCAAACGCTGCAAGGCCACCCGCGAACTGTGCGAGCTGCGCAACATGATAAACGTGGGCTACCTCATCACCAAGCAGGCCATGGAGCGCAAGGAAAGCCGCGGACTGCACTACACCATCGACTATCCGCGCCACGCCGACGAACAGAAGAAATAAGACCGTGCCCGCAAATCGGGCAGGCTGCGACAAAAAACAAAGCGAGGGAACATCCACAACAGATGTTCCCTCGCTCATTTTATATGCTTATCCTTGCCCTAAGGGGGCAGATGTTCATTACCAATTTTCTTTCTTCACTTCGAAGTAAGCCTGCGGATGGAGACAAGCCGGACAAACCTCAGGAGCTTCCTTGCCCACGTAGATGAATCCGCAGTTGCGGCACTGCCATACCACTTCGCCTTCCTTGGCAAATACGGTAGCGTTCTCAATGTTGTTCACAAAGGCACGGTAGCGTTCTTCGTGTCCCTTTTCGGCAACGGCGATGTTGCGGTACATCAGGGCTATTTCGGGGAAACCCTCTTCGTCGGCAATGTCGGCAAATTTAGGATAGTCCAGCGACCACTCTTCGTGCTCACCTTCGGCAGCAGCCTTCAGATTCTCCAGTGTAGTTCCGATGACACCTGCCGGATAGCTGGCCGTAATTTCAACCATGCCGCCTTCCAGCCACTTGAACATACGCTTGGCGTGCTCCTTCTCCTGGTCGGCTGTCTCCATGAAGATAGCTGCAATTTGCTCATAGCCTTCCTTCTTGGCCACGCTGGCAAAGTAAGTGTAGCGCATACGTGCCTGCGATTCGCCGGCGAATGAAGTCATCAGATTCTTTTCTGTGCGGGTTCCTTTAATACTCTTAGTCATAATCGTTAGTTTTTAAGTGGGATTAATATTTTTGTTTTCTCTTACTGGTGCAAATGTATGGAAAAGGTTTTTCATATCACTTATCAACCCTTATCGGATTTTTCTATCGGCCTATTCATAAAATCTATCAGGCCTGCAAATCCGCCGTCACTTCTCAAGTAAGAAGGTTCAGACAAAGGCCATCCTGCAATAATTGCAGACCAATGTCTACCTTTATATAACAAATATGACTACCTTTGGTTCATTGATAACCCTAAAAACTACATGCAAAACCATGAAAAAACTACTTGCCCCCGCCGCCGTCCTTATGATGGCCTTGTCAGCCCTTTCGTCTTGCGTGCTACAACGTTCCGTAGCCGAATCGAAGGCCGCCAACAATTCCGACTACGAAGTCAGCTACCTGTTCGAACACGACGGTTGCCGCGTCTACCGCTTCTATGATACGTGGTCGGGGAGCTACGTCTACTTCACCACGCAGGGCGACGTCACCGCCATCCCCAACGACTCTACCCGCCGGCAGACCGTGTGCTACCGGCATCGGGTCGACAGCGTCGTGGTGAAGCCCTGACGGGGCTGTCGATAGCAGTGGACTGCTATCGTCTGAGGAGTTAACTGCTATCGCGTTGGGAGTACACTGCTATCGCGTCAGGAGTTAACTGCTATCACGCTGGGAGTACATTACTATTGCGTGAAATGTTAACATGCTGATTAATAGGTTTATTAGGAAATGAATCGGTGTGCGTAGTGCAGGTTGGAAGGGCGTTGCTGCCGATGGTGTAGACTAGCGGCTGCTGTCTGCCGGCAGTGCACAAAAAAAGGAAGGCCCGTCGTGGGTCTTCCTTTTTCTTGTCTGTAGGTTATGTCTGTTTACTTCGCAATAATCAGGTAGTAGTTCTTCTTGCCGCGCTGAACCAGCAGGTACTTGTCGTCCAGCAGGTCGGCTGTGCTGATTACCTGGTCGAAGGCAGCCAGCTTTTCCTTGTTCAGCGAAACGCCGCCACCCTGCACCAGCTTGCGCATCTCGCCTTTTGAGGGGAAGACGGCGGCATTTTCTACGAAGAGGTCAACGGCCTTTACACCGGCAGCCAGAGCGTCGCGCGATACCTCGAACTGGGGAACACCTTCGAATACCGACAGCAGTGTCTGCTCGTCCAACTTCTTCAGGGCTTCGGACGTGCCGCCGCCAAAGAGGATGGAAGAGGCCTCGACAGCAGCGTTGTAGTCTTCCTCAGAGTGTACCATGATGGTCACTTCCTTGGCCAGGCGCTTCTGCAGGGCGCGCAGGTGGGGAGCTTCGCGGTGCTGGGCAATGAGGCTTTCAATCTCTTCTTTCTCGATGGAAGTGAAGATTTTGATGTATTTTTCGGCATCGGCGTCGCTTACGTTCAGCCAGAACTGATAGAACTTGTAGGGAGAAGTGTAGCGCGGGTCAAGCCAGATGTTGCCGCTTTCGGTCTTTCCGAACTTGCCTCCGTCGGCCTTGGTTATCAGCGGGCAGGTCAGTGCATATACCTCGCCACCGTTGGTACGGCGGATAAGTTCGGCACCGGTTGTGATGTTGCCCCACTGGTCGCTACCGCCCATCTGCAACTTGCAGTTTTTGGTCTCGTAGAGGTGGAGGAAGTCATAGCCCTGCAACAGCTGGTAGGTGAATTCGGTGAACGACAGGCCATCGCGGGCTTCGCCGTTCAGACGTTTCTGTACGCTGTCCTTGGCCATCATGTAGTTCACGGTGATGTGCTTGCCTACCGTGCGGGCGAAGTCCAGGAAGGTGAAGTCCTTCATCCAGTCGTAGTTGTTCACCAGCTCGGCGCGGTTGGGAGCGTCCGATTCAAAGTCCAGGAACTTGGACAGCTGTTTCTTGATGCACTCCTGATTGTGGCGCAGTGTTTCCTCGTCCAGCAGGTTGCGTTCCTGTGACTTGCCCGAGGGGTCGCCAATCATACCGGTGGCACCACCAATCAATGCCAGCGGCTTGTGTCCGCAACGCTGGAAGTGACGCAGAATCATCACTCCGCACAGGTGTCCTATGTGTAACGAATCAGCTGTAGGGTCAATGCCCAGGTAAGCCGTAACCATTTCTTTGGAAAGCAACTCTTCTGTTCCGGGCATCATATCGTGGAGCATGCCACGCCATCTTAATTCTTCTACAAAATTCATCGAATGATTATTTGTTTAATGATTTGATTTATAGTGATACTTGCCGCAAAAGTACGACCTTTCTTTGAAGAAACAAAACTTAATGTCCAAAAAAGACTTGACACACGTTGGCCGCAAGGGCCTGACGGAGAGTGTCGACGTCGACCTGGCGCAGGGTGGCGGCCTGTTGGCAGAGCTGGCCGATGGGCACAAGGCTCTCGTCGGTCTCCAGCAGCAGGCGGTTGGCGGGGGTGAGGCGTAGGGCTTCGGGGTGGTAGTGCTGGCCAAAGGAGAGGTAGAAGCCGTGGCGCAGGTAGGCGTCGGCCATCTGGGGCTTGCCGCGGAAGCCGTGTATCACCCAGGGCATGGCGGGCTGCAGTTCGCGCTTCAGCGCTATCAGTTCGGCCTGTACTTTTACCGCATGGATTATCAGCGGTTTGCCAACGGTCTCGGCCAGCAGGGCCTGACGGCGGAAAAGGTCGGTTTGCAGGGGCAGGGGTGCCTGCGCCAGCCGGTCCAGTCCTGCTTCGCCCACGGCCAGCACCTGCGGGTGGCGCAGCAGTTGCACAAGCAGCTGTTCCCAGTCGTCGGCCTGCCATTGCGGGTCGCCGGTCTGCCAGGGATGGATGCCTGTGGAGTACCAGTGGCCGGGCTGCGGACAGAAGTCGGCGGGCGACACGCTGACGATGGCTGTGCCGGGCACGGAGGGCAAGTGGTGGGTGTGAATGTCGAGCATGGCGTTTCCTTCTGTTGTTCAGCGGCAAAGATAATGTAAAAAAATGGTTGGACGGTTCATCGGGCGGCATGCAGTTAGGGTCTGTTCCTGCAAAAAATGCAGCAGACAGCTTGCCATATTTCTGTCAATGCGTAATTTGTTCAGTATTAACCCTCCAGTCCTGCATGTCGGCCGGCATTCCCCTTCCGAAGGTACGCCGTCTGGCTTTCACAGGGACGGGAAATTAAATAAATCGTATACATGTTTTGGAGTAGAAAAGAAAATGTTTACAACGCACTTACGGTAGAAGGCCTGAAACCGGGCGACAAATTCTTTATGATTGAGCTTGGAAAGGTCATAGAATGTAGAGTTGAGCAACTGGAGTTTGAACTTGGCTACCAACTGACTTACATCAAGTATCAAAAACCCATCTTGCGTAAATGGCCGAGAGAAGAGATGGATACTATCAGTGATAAGGTAGACCTTGACAAAGTAGAAGTATACCGTACCTTGAATGATTGCATGAACAAAAAGTCCATACCCAAAGTATTGTTCGATGCCGGAAAACTGCTGGAACAGAACGGCTGGGAAATTGAGAAAAAGCGGAAAGACGACGATGTGCTGTGGTACTACTATTGGGATGGTGCCAGCGCAGTGAAGGAACCTTGCCTCATGAGACGTGTGCATTTTATCATAAGTGCGAATGGAGTCACCGTAAAAGGCAATCGTTATTCCCACCAGGCCTGTAGGACTCAAAAGGAATGTGAAAGCAGCAATGAAGTGAAAGTAATGAGGCTTAATTCTTAACTACCGGAGGTCATATTAAATCCGGTTAAATCAGGGACTTGAATTCTTAATTGTGCAGGACAGGAAAAACTGGATACACCAGCTTCGCGGAAAAGAAATGGCGCTGCCCGAAGAATGCTGCCCGTGCAGCAACGGACATACAGCCACGAGACGGGCTGCAGCGTGCTTGTTCTTACAGCAGTTATGGAACCGGGTCGTAGCCCGAACCGCCCCAGGGATGGCAGCGGAGTATGCGGCGGATGGCCAGGTAGAGTCCTTTGAAAGGGCCGTGCTTTTTGATGGCTTCCACGGCATATTGCGAGCAGGTGGGCGTGAAGCGGCACGAAGGGCCCAGCATGGGTGATATGCACCGCTGATAGAAGTAGATGGGGAGCAGCAAGAGCTGGGAGAGCAGTCTTTTCATGATTCGGACTGGGCGGATGATTGAGCTGAAAGCTGCTCGCTGATGCGGCTGAGGGCTGTCTTCATGCGTTCTGTTATCAGGCTGGAATCGGTCAGCTCGTCAGACAGGTAGATGAAGGCAATGGCGATGTGCAGGTTGTGCTCCTTCAGGGTTTGCAGCAAGGGTTGTTTGTTCAGGCGGTAGGCTTCGCGTATCTGGCGTTTCACGCGGTTGCGCTTCACGGCACGTTTGAAGCGTCGCTTCGACACGCTGACCAGTATGGCGGCATGCTCGCCCTGCACGTTGTCCAGTGCCAGATAGACCACACGCAGCGGGAAGACCGAGAACGAACGCGCTCCGCCGCCAAAGAGTTTCTCTATCAGCTTTTTCTTGTCAAGTCTTTCGGACTTATGCAGGGAATTGGATTTCATAGGGAAAAGTCAGAATAACCAGGATGTGCCCGCGGGCAGTCTTGCCTGAAAAACAATACTATAATATTATGAAAGTAAGAGGGAGAACAGGAACCTGACACGGAAAACAGGTTATAAGGAAAACAGGCTATATGGAAGGTTCGACCCTTTCTGAGGGGTCTTTGACTTCTTCCATATAGCCTGCCCACAAGGATATTTTTCCCACACCGCAACCGGTGGCAGGAATGCTTATTTTCCTTTATTGTTTTCTTTGATGAACATATCGAGCGCAGCCGTCATGGAAGGTGCCTGTACGCTGGGAGCTTCCAAGTCGAGACGCAGACCGGCATCGCGCACAGCTTGTGCCGTGGTAGAACCGAACGTGCCAATCTTGATTTCCTTTTGTTCAAAGTTGGGGAAGTTCTTCTTCAACGAAGAAACACCGGCCGGGCTGAAGAATACCAGCATGTCATAGTCGAATGTTTCGTCGGGCGTGAAGTCGTTGCTCACCGTGCGGTACATCACTACCTCGGTGTGTTGCACTTTGGCCTTGTCGAGTGCGTTCTTTATCTCGTCGGTATGCACGTCAGACATGGGAACCAGGTACTTCTCGTTCTTATGCTTGATGATGGAAGGCAGCAAATCGTCGAACTTGCCTGTGTTGCCAAAGAAGATTTTGCGCTTGCGGTACTGAATATATTTCTGGATGTAGAGTGCAATAGTCTCCGTTACGCAGAAATACTTCATTGTTTCGGGTATCGTAACACGCAGTTCTGTGCACAGGTTGAAGAAGTGATCAATGGCATGGCGTGAAGTGAAAACCACTGCCGTGTGATCAAGAATGGATACTTTCTGCTGTCTGAATTCCTTGGCAGAAACACTTTCTACCTTGATAAATGGGCGAAAATCTATTTTCACTCCATACTTTTCTGCTATGTCGTAGTAAGGGGATTTCTCAGATGCCGGCTTAGGCTGCGACACAAGTACTTTTTTAATCTTCAAAGTCCTAAAATTTTATTATCAACAAATCGTTAAGATGAACCAAACCACGATACCACATTAGGCAGGGCGCGATTTCAAGGGCACAAAAGTATAAAATTAATAGTAAAACGCCACGCAAATCGTCACAAAAAAGCTTTAACCACTTATAGAATATTAATATTTTAAGAAATATAGCCAGAATGGCTGCTATTATTAACGTTATATTCAGATTCAGATTGAAGAACACAACGAACAGAGACAGCAGAAATAGGGAAAAACCAAGGTAATAGAGCAGGGTAGAATAGGACTCAAACCAGATTGTCACCTTTCCGTTGTTAAAAAATATCCAACCCAGAGCTGAATAGAGAAGCCACTTGAAAAACAGGTAAAGAAGAGATACGCCGATGTAAATTCCCAACAAAGGGAAGGGTTGTACATGGGTAAGGAGGGCGGGGTTGACTTCGCAAAAATAATTGAATATGCAGACACCGCCCATGACGCACGTCTGGAAGATGAGCAGCAGCAGATAGCGCATGTCGCTCGAAGTGGAAGTGGCAAAAATGCTGGTGCGCTCGCGGTTCAGCAGGAAGTCCTTTGCCAGCTGGAGCAGGAACTTGCGGCTGCGCGAAAGCACGTAGGCCGACATGAAAAAGCAAGCCATCAACACTACCGTCAGTCCGTCGTCCATGCGCGGATTGTAGGGAAGGGGGATGCCCTGAAGTCCCTGACAGACAGCCAACAACGAACCCAGCATCATAGTGCGGCAAATTTACGGACCGAGGCATCCCACTGAGGCGTGTGGCGTAGCAGGTCGAGCGCCTCGGACGCCGTAGTGGCCACGTGCCAAATATCGCGGTGGCAGGAACGCATGAAGTGTTCGTCCACCGCCTTCTCAAACATCTGGAGCAGTGGGTCGTAGTAGCCGCGCACGTTCAGTATGACGATAGGTTTCAGATACAGCCCCAGTTGCTTCCAGGTTATCACCTCAAGCAGCTCCTCCAGCGTGCCACAGCCGCCGGGCAACGCCACAACGCCGTCGCTCATGCGTGCCATCAGCGCCTTGCGCTCGTGCATGGAGTCGACTTCCACCAGTTCCGTCAGCCCCCGGTGGTGCCAGCCCTGCTCCACCATGAAGCGGGGGATGACACCCGTCACACTGCCTCCCGCCTCCAGCGCCGCATCGGAAACGGCTGCCATCAGCCCCATGCGTCCGGCGCCGTTCACCACTCGGATGCCGGCCTGTCCCAGCAGGTTGCCCAGTTCGCAGGCCACAGCCACGTATTCTTCATCTATCTGAGTGCTCGATGCGCTGTATACGCACACCGATTTCAATTCATTGTCCATGATTCCTTTCTTGCTCTTTATTAGGTTTCTTGCTCCTTCATTTTCAACGCCGCAAAGGTACACCATTTCGGGGACATTCGCAACGAAACCGCCTGCCGCTCAAAAGCGAAGGCGCAACAGAAGTTGCAGGTCCGTCTTCCGGTTGCCGCGTATCAGGTCGTTGCCCGAACTTATTTCGTCGCGGTCCAGGTAGACCGTCTGTCCCACCTTGACCTGCAGCATCAGCCACCACCACGGGTCGATGCGCGCCACGGCCGAATAGCGGAATCCCTGCCCGCTGAACGAGGGTGTGTAGAAGGTGTTTGAGCAAACTCCGTTCGTAGGCATAGACGCGCGAGTCGTAGTCGTCGGTCTGGAAGTAAGTGCCTTGGGCCGAGAGGGTGAGCGACGGCTTCCGCTTTACGATGCACGCCACCGCCTGCGTCAGTTGCCAGCCACTACTTACCGGCATTCCCTGCATGTGGAAGCGGTTGTAGTCGGCCGTGGTTTGCAGTCGCCAACCACCCCGGTTGTTTTGGGCGGCAGACAATGTGCGCTTATAGTAATCATAGTGTAGCTGCCAACCGTCCGACTCCCATTGCAGGCGCAGGCGTGCCCGATGGTGGTGGGTGGGCAGTGTCAGCTCGCCGCCGGTGCCCGTCACATCGCGTTCCTTGCGCTTGTAGCGGTAGTTCAGATAGCCTTTCCAGCCATGGTCGGAATCGAAAAGGGCTTGCGCCATCAGGTCGGCACCCTGCGACGGCTTACTGATTCGGTATCGCCACCAGGGGAAGGAGAACAGGTCGGCCGACAGAAAGAACGTCCAATGGTTGAGCGGTGTGGCCTCCATGGCCACGTACCAGCCGTTTTCGTTCTGCACCGAGCTGCCCTCGCCAAACGAGCGTGCAAATAGTGCCCAGTAGTCGTAGCTGTAGAAGCGGTGAATGAGCAGCAGCCGGTAGGCCGCAGACAGGTTGATGTCGGCCCGGCTGAGCAAGGCAAAGCCGCTCTTGCCCTTTGCCGCCTCGCCGCTGAGCCAAAGGAAAGGCAAGACTTTCAGGCTGTAGTCCAGACCTATGTTGTAGAATCGGTTGCCCTGCAGGTTGTACTTGCTGTATTCGCGCAGGTTGGGCTGATAGGGGCGGTCGTAGAAGTAGTACAGTCCCGTCAGGCCCAGCTTCAGGTTGCCCCTGTTGTAGCCTACGTTGCCGCCCGCCACCTGCAGGGCCGCCTGCCATTTGCGGTCGGCTTCGGTCTGCGTGCGGTGCAGGCCCGTTTCGGGCAGCGAGGTGATGGTGCCGTCGTCGGCAATGGCGGCATCGAGCCGGCGGTAGGAATAAAAGGCCGACACAGCGACCTGCCGCGAGAGCGCCACCGTGGCCGCCACGCCGTTGAAGTATCCCGACTCGGCCGTCGAACCGTATTTTCGGATGCCCGTCTCGCGATGGCGGGCGGTGCTCAGCCCGAAGGTCTTGCCCATGCTGAATCCGCTGTTCACCACCAGCCCTTGCCCGAAGCCCAGCCGATAGCTACCCACGACCAGCTTCCTGAGCCGGCGGTAGTTGTTGGTGAGGTAGAAATAGACGGAGTAATGGTCGTAGCCCTGCCCGTTGTGCAGCCCGAAGAAGGGCTCGCCCGCATCCTTCTCGGCAGTCAGTCCCCACTGCACCCGTTCTCCCAGCGCATACTGGTAGCGCAGCGAATGATAGACGGGCGGTCCCAGGTAGTTTCGCTCGTAGCCTTTGCGGGTATAGCCCACGGGCGTGTCGAAGCGTGCCAGTACCTCGTGCCGCCCCTGTTTCAGCATGTCCCTGAGGCGCGGCAACTTGTCTGCATCCCCCAGCCTTATGCAGACAAAAGGAATCAGCAGCTCCAGCGTGCGGCGGTCCATTCCCTTCACCAGTTGCAGCTCGTAGATGCTCACCATCGGCCCGTGCTCATAAATGTAAGCTTGCAGCTCCTCCACCTGAAAGTCGCTGAGAAACGGGAATCGCTCCAGGTCCTTGCGCGTGGCGGTGTTCAGGTTGAGCGGATGGCTTCGCAAGGCCGAAAGCTCTTGCAGCTCCTCCTCCCAGTCGTAGCCACCCAGCTCGGCCGACAACTGCTCCAGCTGCTCTTCCAGCAACATCGGAGAATCGTCGGACAAGGGCTCCTGCCCTGCCAATGGGGCGGACCACCACCCTGCTGCCAGCAGCAGGACGATGCAAAGCGTATTTCTCATAGCAAAATCTTTTCCGGCAGGCCATCCGCAATCTGCGACAGCCCGCCGCATTCCGGGCCTCAATTTACTTCATTTCAGGCAAATAAGCAAGGAATGATTGGGATATTTGGTTGAACGACTGTTTTTGGGCGGTAAAGCCCCCTGTTTGGTAGCAGTCCACTCCCCGGTTGGTAGCAGTTAACTCCCCGGTCGGTAGCAGTCCACTGCTTGGTCGGTAGCAGTTAACTGCTTGGTCGGCGGCAGTGGAAGGCTATTCCTGAGGGGGTGAGGAAAAACAAAAGGCCCGTATACGCCTTCCGCGGGGGAGGGGTATGCGGGCCTTGCCATGTCCGGGCAGCGGGCTGGCTGCGGGTTACTTCTTGTCTATCTCTTTCAGCAGTTCGTCCACGGCTGTTTTCAGCTGGGTGTCCTCGCCTTTGACAATGGTTTCGGGCGCGTTCAGCACCAGGATGTCGGGGTCGAGCTGTGAGTTTTCCAGGTACGAGCCGTCGGGCAGGCGATAGCCTACGACAGGAATACCGAATACCAGCGAGCGGTCTTGCAGCGTCTCCCACGACACGCTGGTCATGGTGCCCGGCACGGGTGCGCCTACCAGCTTGCCCAGCTGGCGATGCTTGTACACCCAGGGCGTGCCGTGTGCGTTGGAGTAGTTGGACTCGCACTGCAACATGATGCTGGGCTTGTTCCAGCGACGGCTGGGCATGTCGCAGGCTTCGCGTCCGCGTACCACTTGCGTGAAGTATTTCTTGCCGCTGAACAGCACTTCCACGTCTTCGTGCAGGCGTCCGCCGCCGTTGAAGCGGGTGTCGATGACGATGCCCTCGCACTTGTTGTACTTGCCCAGGATGTCCGAATAGATGTTGCGGAAGCTGCTGTCGTCCATTGACTTGATGTGTACGTAGCCCAGGCGTCCACCCGACCAGCGTTCCACGTCGGCCGCACGTTGCTTCACCCAGCGCTGGTAGAGCAGGCCGTTGAGGCTGCCCGACGAGATGGGCTTCACCACTTCGTCGTAGCGCTCGCTGGTGGCGGGGTTGTAGAAGCTGACCAGTGTTTTCTTGCCCTGTTTGCCACCCAGCAGGCTGCTCAGGTTGGTGTCGGCGCCGATGGGCTGTCCGTCAATCTTCTCAATGATGCAGCCGGCCTGCATCTGCGTCTTGTCGTTGTCGAAGGGGCCTTTCTCCACTACCTCGTCCACCAGCGCGCCCTCGCCCTTGTGGCTCCAGCTGTAGAGCAGTCCCAGGCTGGCCGTCGGTTCGTCGGCCTTGTCGGGATAGTAGCGTCCGCCGGTGTGCGACACGTTCAGTTCGCCCAGCAGTTCGCTCAGCAGTTCGGCAAAGTCGTAGTTGTTGTTGATGTGGGGCAGGAACTTGCGGTAGGCGGCTGTCATGGCATCCCAGTCCACGCCGTGCATGTTCAGGTTGTAAAAGCGCTTCTGCTCCTGGCGGTAGACGTGGTCGAACATGTAGGCACGCTCGGCGGCCAGGTCCATGGTCATTTCGGCGCGGTAGCTGATGGACTGCAGCTTGTCGTTCGAAGTATTGAGCTTCTGCATGCTGCGGCCGCTCAGGATATAGAGCGTCTTGCCCTTCTTGTCCAGCGACAGCGAGGCACGGCCGGCGTTCATCTTGTTCAGCAGCTTGGTTTCGTGCTTGCGCAAGTCCATCTTCCACAGGTCGTAGCCCTTCTCGAAGGACGACATATAATATAGGTGTTCGCCGTCGGCCGAGAGGATGGCGTCGCCCAGGTTGGACGAGTTGGGTGTCAGCCTCACGATGCGGTCTTCAATGCCCTTCAGCTCTACCACGATGTCCTTCTGTTTCTTTTCCTTGGCTTCGTCTTTCTTCTCCTTGCTGTCTTTGTCGGCCTTGTCGGCTTCCTTCTCTTCTTCCTTCAGCAGTTCGTAGTCCTCCTTGCTCAGGCGGAACTTGTCGTAGGCTTCCTGGTTGAGGAATACCATCATGACGTCGTCCAGCGAGCCCCACGAGGCGTGGCTGCGCATGCCGTAGCGCTCGGTCTTGAACAGCAGTGCGTTGCCGTCCATCACCCAGCGGGGCGAGCCGCTGGTGTAGCCGCTGTTGGTCAGGTTGACGATGTCGCCCTTGCCGTCGGCGCTCACCAGGCCTATGTCGGTGTAGGGGTCGTGTCCGTTGCCTACGAACTCCAGTGCAAACCACTTGCCGTCGGGCGACCACTGGTAGTCAAAGCCGCCTCCGGTGCTGAACCATGTGGAGCCATCGGTCACCTGTCTGACCTTCTTGGTTTCCAGATTGACCACCTTCAGCTTGATGCGGTCTTCAATGAAGGCCAGCTCCTTGCCGTCGGGCGAGAACTGGGGCATGGAGCGTTCCACGGTCTTCGAGGGCAGCAGCACTTCTTCTTCCACCAGTGTGGCGTTGGCAAAGTTGGGGTCTTCGTCCCTGACTATCTTGGCCAGGTAGAGCTGCCAGATGCCGTCGCGCTCGCTGGCGTAGGCCAGTGTGCGGTTGTCGGGGCCGAAGCTGACGTATTTCTCGGCAGCCGGGGTGTGGGTGATTTGCTTGGTGGTGGTATAGTCGGCCGAAGTGACGAAGACTTCGCCGCGGATGATGAAGGCTACCTGCTTGCCGTCGGGCGATACGGTGGCCGAGGTGGCTCCCGACGTGAAGTTGAAGCGTTCGGGCAGCTCGGCAAAGTCGTCGGTCAGGTCAATGCGTACCTTGGCGGGCTTGCCGTCCAGCGTCTGGGTGTAGATTTCGCCGTCGTAGGTGTAGCAAAGCGTGCCTCCGCCCAGCGACAGGAATCGCACGGGGTGAGTCTTGAAGTTGGTGACGGGCAGCACGGCCTGCGGATTGTTGAGTCCCATGCGGTAGACGTTGAAGCTCTTCGTGTCGCGCTCGCTCAGGAAGTAGAATTCCGTTCCGTTGGGGCTGACCACGGGGTTGCGGTCCTCGCCCGGATGGTTGGTCAGGTTGGTATGGTGGCCGGTGGCGGCGTCATAGAGCCAGATGTCGCGCGTGATGGACGACGTGTGGTGCTTGCGCCATTCGTCTTCTCCACCCTTGCGGTCCTGGTAGAGGAAGGAACCGTCTGCACCGGGCAGCAGCGAAATCATTTCGGCGGGTGTGGCCAACACCTGTTCGATGCGTCCGCCGGTGGTGGCTACGCTGTAGAGCTCCGTCATGCGGCTCGAAGGGAAGAGGGCGCTGGAGGCGGGGTCTTGCAGGGCGGCGTTGAACAGCACGCGCTTGCCGTCGGCTGTGAAGGAGGTGGGTGTCTCCGATTCGGAACTGTCGGTCAGCCGGGTGGGCAGTCCGCCCTGTGCCGATACGATGAACACATCCATGCTGCCGTAGCGGTCGCTGGCAAAGGCTATCTGCTTGCCGTCGGGCGACCATACGGGCGAGCATTCGTAGGAAGTGCCGCCCGCTATGCGTTGGGCCTTGCCTCCGCGCGCGTCTACTTTGAAGATGTCGCCTTTGTAGCAGAAGGCTATTTCGGTACCGTCGGGCGAAATGCGCACGTCGCGCATCCAGAGGGGAGTGCCTGCCCAGGCGCTGCCCATGGTGGCTGCACTTAGCAGCAGAGTCGATAAGATTTTCTTCATAAGGCTGTTGTAACGGTTGTTGAATCTGAATAATGCAAAGATAATGTTATCGAGCGGGATTTGGGAACGGGGAGAATAAAAAAATATGGCGGGGCGGGCAAAAAAAATCTCCCGAATTCTTGCTCACTTTGTTGGAAAGCTATATCTTTGCACCGCTTTTTAACAGAAAGCGCCTGAAGTTTGGACTATGGTGTAATGGTAGCACAACAGGTTTTGGTTCTGTTTGTCCAGGT
>USEY01000035.1 GCA_900553815.1 uncultured Bacteroides sp. | reverse complement strand
AGTTAAAAGGAGTTATCGCCCACCAAGGTGGGCTTAGGAGTTAAAGCCGATAGTTTGGGGTGTATGACCGACATGCTTTACAAAGGCATTGGCTTGACTTATGAACTGTAACTTATTAATGAGCTGGCGAGACTTGAGATTATTGATTTAAGTCAGCGCAAGCTAAACATGAGTCATTAATTAGCGGAAACCTGATTCTATGTCAGAAGTTTTTAAGATGCCGGATTGGGATGTTGGGAAAAAATAATAGAAAATAGCTATGACAAAAGAAGAGATATTTGGGTTGCTTAAGAGTACAGAAACCTCACGCATAGAACGTACAGTGAGCACAACCGATATGGATAAGTTCCAAGAGGCCATTTGTGCTTTTAGTAATGACATGTCTAATTCACGACAGAATGGGTATCTTATTATTGGTGCTAAAGATAATGGGGAACTGTCAGGGCTTAAGGTTGATGACAATCTTTTTAAAAAAATCTCAGGCATTCGTAGTGACGGGAATATTCTGCCTATACCTATGATGACATGCGAACGCTATGAATTGGATGGTGGGGATTTGCTCATTGTAGAGGTACAGCCTTCTTTTTCTACTCCTGTTAGATACCGGGGTAGAACCTTTATCCGCATAGGACCACGAAGGGATATTGCTACAATTGATGAAGAACGTATCTTGTCGGAAAAACGTATGAGTAATATGGCTACATTTGATGCTTCACCTTGCTATTCGGCTACGTTGGATGATATTTATCTGGACATTATCAGGAATGAGTATATTCCCAAAGCGGTAAATGAGGAAGAATTGAAAAATGACACCAGAAGCATAGAACAACAAATGGCAGCTTTGGGACTGTATGATATGACTTATCATTGTCCTACTAATGCTTGTATTGTGTTATTTGGAAAAAATCCGAGGCAATTTTTGTATGGAGCTTATTTGCAATATGTGCGTTTTAACGGCCTTGACAGAGGTGCTGAAATTGATGATGAAAAACCATTTTATGATTGCCTGGCCAAGATGATGCCATATTTGGAGGCTTTTATTGATTTTGGAATTATAAAAAGTCGACCTGTCGCAGTAAGCACTTTGCGTGAAAAAAATCAATCCAATTATCCGGCAGATGCGCTTAGGGAGTTGCTTTTAAATGCTTGTATGCATCGGGATTATCAGTCCAATATGCCGACACGTTTTTATCAGTTTGCTAATCGTATAGAAATAATGAATCCGGGTGGTCTGTATGGTAAGGCTCGTCCTGAGAATTTCCCGGATGTGAATGACTATCGGAACCCTATTATTGCTCAGGCTTTGAAAGTTATGGGCTATGTAAATATGTTTAACAGAGGGGTGAGCCGCGTGAAAAATATGATGGTTGAGAATGGAGGAGTGGAACCGGTATTTAATGTTGATAAGATTACAGCCTTTGAGGTGATAAGTTATTCTGCAATAGAATATTCTGATTCACAGTATGATAATTGTGGACTTCCTAAGTCTTTTCCTAAGTCTTTTCCTAAGTCGTTGGATAAGTTGATACCTGGCTATTTTGGCGAAGAAGATAAAAATAGTATTTTGCTTATTTTAAATAGTTTAATTGAGCCGAAATCGGCAAAAGAACTTGCGCTTATCATGTCTTGTTCTATTCGTACTGTAAAAGACAAGTATTTGGAGAAAATGTTGCAGTCTGAAGTAATAGCAATGACTATTCCCGATAAGCCTACAAGTAGTAGGCAGAAATATAAGTTAATCATGGAGTAACGAAAAATCTCGTATTCCTGAAATTTGAGTAAATAAAAAACGATTATTGGCGAGGAGAAACGTAAAGTTATGAGTGATTTAAGACCCAGGGAATGGAAAGAGCGAAGCGTTGATTAAAATAGGAGCATGCGTTTTTATGTGGCTATTGGATAGAATCGGGCTGGTAGTAGCGATATGGAGTTGTAATAGAATTGTCTGTTTCAGAAAGAGAAGGCCATGATGGCTTAGATAAGTTAATACTTCTTTTGTGGGTTTAGTTTTGTGGGTAAATTGCCCATATTCAACCTTTTTTGTGATAAAAGCTACATTTATTTGAACTTTATTCTGTTACTTTGTTGTTATGAATAGGTTCAGGCTGTGGCGGGCTGACGGCAGGGAGTTGCCGGAAGTCGGGCAGAGCTGACATTAAAAAAACAACGCGTATGGAGAAAGTTCGTAGAATTTGTGTGCTGTTGCTGATGGTGGCAACTTGGCTGGGCTGGCCGGCATTGCGGGCGCAGTCGTATGACAATTTGTGGAAACAGGTGGGGCAGGCGCAGGATAAGAGCTTGCCGCAAACGGTAGTGAAGCTGACGGATGAGATATATCGGAAGGCATTGGCTGAAAAGAATTCGCCACAGTTGCTGAAGGCCTATCTGTATAGGGAATCGACCAAGGCGAAGCTGACGCCCGACAGCCTTTTCAGTAGTCTGGAAGCTATGGAGAAGTGGGCGGCAACGGAGACGGACGAGGTGGATAAGGCTATTTTGCATTCGCTGTTGGCGCAGGAGTATGCCGATTATTGGCAGGGGAATTTCCTTCTGATGGATAGGACGGATGTGGCAGGAGACAGTGTTTCCGGGGATATTCGTCTTTGGACAATGCCACAGTTTGTGAAAAAGGTAAGAGCGCATAGCTTTGCTGCATTGGAAAAGGCTGATAGGTTGGTTGATGTGTCTGCGCTGGACTATAAACCTTTGGTGGAAGAGCATAAAAGCAGTGCTTATTACGGTCATGACCTTTATCATCTGTTGGCGCGGAGGGCGGTTCGTACGTTGAGATATATGCCAGTTGTGGGTGCTGATTCATTGGTACAAGCTGGGATTCATGCTATTTTTCAACAAATGTTGGATGTTTACGGGCGTCGTCCTGATAAGGTGGATGCATTGTTGCTGACTAAGCTTGAATACGTTGACACCATGCACTCCATGGTTCGCTATGAAGGAAAATACTGTACGGATAGTGAATACCTGAATGCATTGGATGAGCTGATAGAACGATATGCCGACCGGCCGGTGTGTGCCGAGGTGTATCTGGCCAAGGCGGAATGGATGGCAGAAGAAGATGAAGAAGGGCGCAGTGTGGGCGAAGCCATCCGCCTGTGTGATGAGGCCATACGGCGTTATCCTTCCTACGACCGCATAGGCGCATTGAAGCAGTTGCGGGCAGAGTTGCTGCGTCCGCAAATCAGCTTGTCGGGTGACGGGATGGGGTATCCTGGTGACACACTGAAGCTACAGGTGCACTATCGCACGATGACAGCACCGGTGACCATTAATATCTATGCTACGAATCTGAAGACATATACCAACCGGTATAATTGCAATAATATCAAGGATTTTCGACGGTGTGCTACGAAACGGATATATTCGCAACAATATACGTTGAAGCCTCTGCCTGCATCGTATAAGCCGGAGAAGGATATGCCTTACCTGCCCAGTGATACGACTTTACTGTTGCCGGTTCCGGCAGAGCCGGGCATGTACGTGGTGGAGGTTGTGCCGCGGGCCAGGAACGGGCGGACGGAAAGGCGTTTTCTGCCGGTGAGCCGGTTGAGGTTGAGAACACTTGACCTGGGCAACGGGCAGGTGGAAATGACGACGCTTGACGGACGGACCGGACATTCGGTAGAGGGTGTAACTCTCAGTCTGTATTCGTCGGACAATGAGGAGAACCGTAAGTTGCTGAAGGAAATGAAGACCGACGGCACGGGCAAGGCGACAGTACGTTTGGAGGATTGGGGCAACGTGGTGTATTGTGTGGCGCACAAAGACAAGGACACTGCCATGCCTTCTGACAGAATATACTTGAGACTAGGGGGCAATACGGGTACGGATACACGGCACAGGCTGACGTTGCTGACCGACCGCAGCATTTATCGTCCCGGACAGACGGTTTATCTGAAAGGAGTGGTGTATGACCTGCATAAGGGCGATGCCCGTACGGTGTTGGGTACGGTTAGCCAATATAAATATGAGGCGTACGACCAGGAGGAAGATGGAGCGCACGTAGTGGAAGGCGAATGGGTGGAATTGGCCTTGTTTGACGCCAACCGGAAACAGATAGCCACCCGCAAGGTGCAGACCGGAGAATTTGGTTCGTTTACTACCGATTTCCAGCTTCCGGCAGCTTGCCTGAACGGGAATTATCAGATACGGGTGCTCAATGGAGCTATGATGGGGCCGGTGAGCTTCAGGGTAGAGGAATATAAACGGCCAACGTTTGAGATAACCTTTGAACCGGTCAGTGTGCCCTATCGTCTGGGTGAACGTGTGACCGTCAGTGGACGGGTGCAGGCATTCAGTGGTGTCAGCGTGCAGCAGTTGCCGCTGGCTTACCGGGTGACGAGAGGTTCGTCGAGGCTGTACTATGCCGGCAGGGGATTTGTGAACATGCCGGAGAAGCTGCTGAAGGCAGACACGGTGATGCTGGACGCCACAGGACGTTTTGAAATAGAAGTGGAGTTGGACAGCTTGTTGGAGCAGGGTTTGACGCTGCGTAGTGGAGGTATGTACCTTTATACTTACAACGTAGAGGCTACTGTCAGCGATGAGGCTGGCGAGACACAGACGGCTTCGCAGGCCTTACCTGCGGGAACAGATGCTTTGGGACTGGACATATCGCTGGCGCAGCTGGTGTGCAAGGAAGACAGCGGGCACTGGACGGTATATGCCCGGAATCCGCTGGGGGCACGACTGCCGCTGACGGTGGACTGGCGGCTAGACCGGGAAACGGACGGCATGACTGACGTGACAAACGGCGAGCCGGTGCTGACGGGACGCTGCCTGACCGATGTAAAGAATTTTTTTGATATGTGGAAGGATGTTCCGTCGGGACGTTACAGGTTGACAGTGAGCGCTACCGATTCGCTGGGGCACCAGGCGAAACAAAGCACGGTATTCAAGCTGTTCTCAAAAACAGATAAGAGGCTGGCTGCATATACTCCTCTGTTCCTGTATGAGGAAAAAACGGAAGTGGCAACAGGTGAGACTGCTGCATTCTACATGGGCACTTCGCTGACGGATGCCTGTGTGTGGATGGATGTATTCAGCGGCGGTAAACGGGTGGACAGCCGGATGATGCAGCTGACGGATACGCTGATGAGGATGGAGATTCCTTATCTGGATACGTATGGTGAGAGTGTCAGTATCTTGTTTAATACCTTGAAAGAGGGGGAATTCTACAGTGAGACGGTATATCTGAAGAAAAAACAACCGGATACCAGACTGAATGTGAAGTGGCAGGTGTTCCGTGACCGTTTGCGTCCCGGGCAGCAGGAAGAGTGGAAGCTGGTGGTGACAGGACCTGATGGTAGGCCGGCTGCGGCAGAAATGCTGGCACTGATGTATGATGCTTCGCTGGACAAGCTCTATCGGAATAACCCTCAGTGGGGTGTGTTCTTCAGCCGTAATCTGTATTGGTGTAATGTGGGGTTGAACAACCCGGGAAGGCTGTATATGTCGCCGTATTTCACGATTCCGGACTGGAGTATTCCTAACCTGGCATACGACTGTTTCAGTCCTCTGATAAATGGAGGTGGCAGTGTGGCTGAGGTGCTTCGGATACGTGATGATGTAATGATTGTAGGTTATCAGAATGCCAGTCTCTCCATGATGACAGGCAATGCCAAACGGGCAGTTGCGTCAAGCAGAGCACTATACAGTACGGAAGAAAGCGGCAGTGCTGTGGAAATTGCAATGACAGATGCGGTGTTGGAGGAAGAAACGGTAAGAGCGGATGAGACCTTGACGCAGCCGCAACCGGAACTTCGTACCAATTTTGCGGAGACGGCTTTCTTCTATCCGCAGCTTCGTACCAACGAGCAGGGTGAGATAGTGGTTTCGTTCACCGTGCCGCAGAGTCTGACACGCTGGAATTTCCGTGGTTATGCCCATACCCGCGAAATGTATACGGGCAAGCTGGAGGCTTCGACTGTGACAGCCAAGGAATTTATGCTGAAGCCCAATTTGCCACGCTATGTCCGTGTGGGCGACCGGACGGAGATTGCTGCTACCGTAAGCAACCTGACGAAAGGAAAGGTGAAGGGCAGCGTGGTGATGCAACTCTTTGACCCGATGACGGAAAAAGTGGTATTGACCCGCAAGCAGAAGTTTGAGGCGGAAGCCGGGCGCAATGCGGCTGTTAAGTTCAGCTTCGAGGCCGATGAGCGGTATGACCTGTTGGGCATACGTCTGGTGGCTGACGGGGGAACATTCAGCGACGGAGAACAGCATCTGTTGCCGGTGCTGAGCAACAAACAGCAGGTGGTGGAAACACAGACGCTGACGGTGCGTGGTAAGGAAACCCGTACATTCGGGCTGGACAGCCTGTTCAACGGCAATAGCCGCACGGCTACCGACAGGCGGCTGACGGTAGAGTTTACCGGAAATCCGGCCTGGTATGCCGTTCAGGCACTGCCTACGATGTCGGAACCTGAAACAGACAACGCGATAGTCTGGGCTACGGCTTACTATGCCAATGCCCTGGCAGGCTACATAGCCAACAGCCAGCCGCGCATAAAGGCGGTTTTCGACAGCTGGAAGGCTACGGGAGCAAGCAAGGAGACCTTCTTGAGCCAACTGGAAAAGAACCAGGAAGTGAAAAACATTCTGTTGAGCGAATCGCCCTGGTTGATGGAGGCAACGGGAGAGGCTGAACAGCGGGCACGCATGGCAACGTTGTTTGACCTGAACCAGCTGAACAACCGGACGGCGTCGGCTGTGGTTAGACTGAAAGAACTACAGGGTGACGACGGTAGCTGGAGCTGGTATAAGGGCATGGGCGGCAATTACTATGTGACGGTGTATGTGCTGCGCCAGCTGGAGCGCTTGCCGCTGCTGACGGGAACACCGCTGCAGAACGAGGCACTGGCCATGAAGCGGGAAGGAATGAGATACCTGCACGGGGTGGCCAGGAAAGAATACCTCAGACTGCGTGAGGCGGAGAAGAAGGGTACGAAAGTGACGACCCTGTCGGGGGCTGCCCTTGACTACCTGTATCTGGTGGCTTTGAGCGGTGAGCAGGTGCCTAAGGAGAATAAGGAGGCTTACGACTATCTGCTGGAACGGGTACATTATAACCTGAACATGTCGTCCATGCTGTATAAGGCGCAGTGTGCCGTTATTCTGCAAGCGGCTGGGCGCAAGGCTGAAGCTGCGGAGTTTGAGGCTTCGCTGAAGGAACATCTGGTGACGGAGGAGGAAGTGGGAGCACACTTTGCTTTCAACGACGGACGCTTGGGTTGGCTCATGTTGCCGGCCATGGCACATGTAGCAGCCATGGAAGCCCTGGCCCGTTTTGACGGTAATGAAGCTCTGCTGGAAAATATGAAACTGTGGCTGCTGAAGCAGAAACAGACAATGGCTTGGAATACGCCGGTGACTACGGCGGATGCGGTGTATGCGCTGTTGTGTGGCGGCAGAAATCTGCTGGAGGACGACGGACAGGTGAACCTGAAGCTGGGTAAAACGACTTGGAGCACCACTGACTCGGAAGTGGCCGGACTGGGCTATGTGAAGAAAACATTCACCGGGGATGATGCTGCGCTGAAAGCAAAGAATATCGTGGTGGAGAAACCGGGTGAGGGCATGGCCTGGGGCGCGGTTTATGCGCAATATCTGTCGCCCTTGTCGGACCTGAAGGAGCAGGGCGGCGAGCTGGGCGTGGAGAAACAGCTCTACGTGGAGCGTACGGCAGCTGACGGCAAGCGGACACTGGAGCCGCTGACCGGAAAGGCGAAGGTGGGCGACAAGGTGGTGGCACGCCTGGTGATTCGTGCGGACAGGGATATGGACTTTGTGCAGCTGAAGGACCAACGGGGTGCATGCTTTGAGCCGACAGGTGCATTGTCGGGTTATCGCTGGAGCGGTGGACTGGGCTACTATGCCGAGGTGGAAGATGCGGGAACCAACTTCTTCTTTGACCATCTGGGCAAGGGTACATACGTACTGGAACACAGTTACCGGGTAGTCCGCAGTGGAGAGTACGAAACAGGTATCGCCACGCTGCAGAGTGCCTATGCACCGGAGTTTGCGGCTCATTCGGCAGGTGGAACACTGACGGTTGAGTAAAAAGAAAGTCTGTCCGCTTTCGTGGATTATTGGCTTTTTGTATTACTTTTGTACGGTCAACAATTGCAAGCCCGACTTTCGGAAAGTCGGGCTTGTTAAACTATAAAAAGGAAAGTATTTGATGAAGAAGTTTTTTTGTATGCTATACGCATTGGGGGTGATGTCGGCGCCGGCAATGGCGCAGCCGCATTTTACTTCCAATACGGAGACTCAGGATTTTGGTCAGATAGAATGGAAACAGCCGGTGACGGCAGAATATGTGATAACCAATACGGGAAACGAACCGTTGCTGCTGAATGAAGTGGAGCCCGATTGTGCCTGTACGGTGGCACAGTGGACGAAGACACCGATAGCACCGGGCGAAAAGGGTATTGTGAACGTGACGTTTGATGCTGAGGCCCTGGGACATTTCCATAAATCGGTGGCCATCTATTGCAATGCACGCCCCGGGTTGATAAGGCTGAACCTGACAGGCGTGGTAGTGAGGGAGGTGAAGGACTTTACACGCACGCATCCGTTCCTCATCGGACAAATACGCATAGACCATGACGAGATAGACTTCCCGGATGTACAGCACGGCGATAAGCCGGTGATGCACATCGGAGTGGTGAACCTGTCGGACCGTCCGTATGAGCCGGTACTGATGCACTTGCCGCCTTACCTGACGGCAGAATCGGAACCGACGGTATTGCAAACGGGAGAGAAGGGAGACATCAAGCTGACGCTGAATTCGGAGCGGTTGGCCGATTATGGCCTGACGCAGGCGTCGGTTTACCTGTCGCGCTTCTCGGGTGACAAGGTGAGCGAGGAGAGCGAGATACCGGTAACGGTGGTACTGTTGCCCGACTTCTCGAACCTGACGGAGGCGGAACGGCTGAATGCACCGGCCATCAGGCTTTCGGCTACGGACATAGACCTGAGCCAAATACTGGCCAAGAAGAAAAAGGCCAAACAAGACATTACGGTGACCAATACAGGACGCTCGCCCTTGCAGATAAGCAAACTGCAGGTATTCCATCCGGCAGTGGGCGTAGACCTGAAAAAGACTGTGTTGCAACCGGGGGAATCGACACGCTTGCGTGTGACGGTTGTGAAACGTAATATAGGCAAGAAACGCCGTCATCTGCGCCTGCTGATGATAACCAATGACCCCATGCAGCCGAAAGTGGAAATTAATATCAAAGCCAAATAAACAGTTATGGAACATCCTGAAAATAATGAAGCCTACAAAGGGCTGGTTGTCAATGCAGGTGTTGAGCAACCCTCGTCTGTAAACCCTTATCTGAAGCGTAAGCATCGCAAACGTGAGCTTTCGGTGGCCGAATATGTGGATGGTATAGTGAAGGGCGATACTACTATACTGAGCCAGGCCGTGACACTGGTGGAGAGCCTGAAGCCCGAGCATCAGGCCCTGGCACAGGAGGTGATAGAAAAATGTTTGCCTTATTCGGGCAGCTCCATCAGAATAGGTATCAGTGGTGTGCCCGGAGCAGGAAAAAGTACGTCGATTGATGTATTCGGCCTGCACGTGCTGGAGCAATACGGAGGTAAACTGGCGGTATTGGCCATTGACCCCAGCAGTGAGCGGAGCAAAGGCAGTATTCTGGGTGACAAGACACGTATGGAGAAGCTGTCGGTACATCCCAAGTCATTCATACGCCCCAGCCCATCGGCAGGCTCGCTGGGTGGTGTGGCACGCAAGACACGTGAGACTATCATTCTTTGTGAAGCTGCGGGCTATGACAAGATATTTGTAGAGACCGTGGGTGTAGGCCAGAGTGAGACGGCAGTGCATTCCATGGTGGATTTCTTCCTGCTTATCCAGTTGGCCGGAACAGGCGATGAGTTGCAGGGCATCAAACGTGGTATCATGGAGATGGCCGACGGTATTGTCATCAACAAGGCTGACGGTGACAATATAGAACGTGCCAAGCTGGCTGCGTCGCAGTTCCGCAATGCGTTGCACCTGTTTCCTGCACCCGAGAGTGGCTGGACACCACAGGTAATGACCTATTCAGGATTCTATAACCTGGGTGTGAAGGAAATTTGGGATATGGTGTACAAGTATATGGACTTTGTGAAGGAGAACGGCTACTTTGAGTATCGCCGCAACGAGCAAAGCAAATACTGGATGTACGAGAGCATCAACGAGCAACTGCGCGACAGCTTCTATCACAATCCGAAGATAGAGGCCATGCTGGCCGGACAGGAACAGCAGGTGCTGCAGGGTAATCTGACTTCGTTTGTGGCTGCCAAAGCATTGCTTGACACCTATTTTGAGGATATGAAACGCTGACAGGGGCGTTTCTAAAAGGCGGCAACGAATTCGTCGAAACTGCTGCTGGTAATCCCTATTTTTTCTTTGAGCCGCATCTTTTTGCGCGATATGCTTCCCTTGGCTATGTGGTAGATTTCTGCCAGTATGGCCAGGGGAAGTTCCATTTTAACCAGGCAGCAGAAGTTGATTTCTTCCTCGTTCAGTTGAGGGTAGGCTGCTTTCAGACGTTGGGTGAAACGGTCGAAGCAGGCATCGGTGTTGTTGCGGAGGGTTTGCCAGTCTTCTTCTGTCAGGTGGAGGGCACCCGCCTGGTTGCGACTGCGCATGAGCAGGGGGATGGTGATTTCGTTCAGTTGTTTGAAGTACTCCAGCTTTTGGACGAGTTGGGCATTTTCCAGCTGCTCTTTGGCTTCCTGTTCGCGCAGGTAGCGTATCTCCATTTCCTGTTTGGACAGTTGGGCTTGCATCAGGTCGCGGTTGAGCAGTGCCTGGCGCCGGCGGGTATAGATGTAGTAGGCCAGCCACAGGATGATGATGATGCCTGTGAGGGCGGCAAGACGGTAAACCTGAAGCATGCGGCGGGTGAGCTGGCGTTCATTTTCTTCGAGCTGTTGCTGTTGCTTGCGGTATTCGCGTATGGCATGCACCTTGTCCAGCAGTTCGGCTTTCTTGTCTGCATCCAGCGAGTCACGGTAGCGTACATGTTCACGCAGAAAGTCGAGGGCTGTGCTTAGCTGGCCGCGGTGATAGAGGGTTTCGGACATGAAACGGTAAGCATCGGTCTTGCGGGCCAATGGAAACATTTCTGCAATTGTGCGGAAATAATAGAGGGCAGAGTCGTTGCGGGCAAGGTGGAAGCGTATGCCTTTGCAGAGGGTGCGGTAATACGCTTGTTTACCGGCTTGCGTGGCAATGGCTTGCCTGATATGGAGCAAGGCCGAGTCGGGTTGCTCCATGTATAGGTGGATGACAGCCATTTCGGCTTGCAGGTCTGCCTGCTGTTCGGGGGCAATGGCGGTGGCATAACGGTGGGAGTTATGCAATTCGGCCAGTGCTTGCGGGAATTCTTTTTTGCTTTTGTAGCGGCGGCTACGTATGAAACCTATGCGGACGAGCATGGCGCTGTCTCGTTCGTGCATGGCCAGGTTGAGTGCATTGTCAAGCAGTCGGGTTTCCTGTCCGGTGAAATGATTGAAGCGGCATAGGTCGGCCTGGGCAATATTCAGTTCTATCCGCAGGCGGGAGGTTGCCTGGACGGGAAGGTATTGGCGGGCTTTTTCATAGCACTCCTGTGCCCGTAGCAGAAAATAGTCTTGATGGAATTTTCGGCCTTGATAGAAGCTGATGAGGCTGATATGGAATGAATCGTTGTTGGCAATGGCTTGTTGCAGACCTTGCTGGAGTTGTTCGTCGGACAATGAAACGGTGTCGTACAGGGCCGGGTTGTCCCAGATGTGGGCTGGCATGTCGTTACTTGGACGTGTGCAGGCTGTCAGATAGAGGACAAGCAAGAGGAGCGACAAGGTGTATTTCATATATTGAAGTTTAGCAAATGAGGATTCGTATTACATATATTTTGCAAATATATGCAGAAGTATGGAATAATCTATACTTTCTGTTTTTTTTCGTGCGGTGCGGGCTTGATTGGGTGGTAAGAAGGGTTTTAAAGACGCTTGAAAGTGAGTTGTACATCGTTTGATTCTTGTTTTGTTTCTTTATTTGTTTGATATTCAGTTATTTGATTGTGCTGTTGATGTACATCATGTTTCCTTGTGTACACTTGCCGTATGCTCTAATTTTGCCGCCGAAAGTCATTACCGGAGTGTGGAAAGTGGCTGGTGGAGCTGCAGATTGTAGAATTAACTATAATACGCTATGTGATTTTATGAAAGAGAGAGTTTTGTTATTGATGCTGTTTGTATGCCTGGGCGTGGGATTGCTGCGGGCACAAACCAGGCAAGTGACGGGAGTTGTCACTGCTGCCGAAGATGGATTGCCGGTAGCCGGCGCCTCTATTTTGGTGAAGGGGTCTTCACAGGGAACAATTACCGATGTGGAAGGCAGGTTTGTACTGAGTGATGTACCTGCTTCGGCTACAACATTGGTTATATCGTTTGTAGGTATGAAATCGTGTGAAGTACCGGTAAGCGACCGGGTGGAAGTGGTACTGGAAAATGAGCAGCAGGTGCTGGATGAAGTGCTGGTGACGGTGGCATACGGCACAGCCAAGCGTTCATCGCTAACGGGAGCCATTTCATCAGTGGACCAGAAGCAGATAGAGCTGCGTCCTACGTCGAGTGTGACATCGGCTTTGGAAGGTAGTACTTCGGGTGTACAGATTAACAGTACATACGGTGCACCGGGCAGTACGCCCGATATCCGCATCCGTGGTATCGGTACGGTAAATGGTTCCAGTTCGCCGCTGTATGTGGTGGATGGTGTGCCTTTCAGCGGCAGTATTGCCGACATCAATCCGGCTGATATAGAAAGTCTGTCGGTGCTGAAGGATGCTGCTTCGTGTGCGCTCTATGGTAACCGGGCTTCGAATGGTGTCATACTGATTACGACCAAAAAGGGTACGGCAGGCAGACTGAGCCTTGACTTGAAGGTAAACCAGGGTATCTATACACGTGGCATTAAGGAATATGCACGTACCGATGTCCGCCAGTTTATGGAGGCCAGCTGGCAGAATCTGCGCAATGCGCGTATCTCGGCGGGGGATGATCCGGCCACGGCTGCACGCTATGCCAGTGATAACCTGATAGGAGAGCAGCTGTATCTGAATATATTCAATAAGCCCGATAAGGAACTGTTTGATGCTTCCGGCCGGTTGGCAGAAGGAATGCAGGTATTGCCCGGATATGCTGAAGACCTGGATTGGTATAAGGCTGCTATACGCAAGGGATATCGGCAGGAATATGTATTGAGCGGTAACGCCGCCAGTGAAAAGAGTGACTATTATTTCTCTCTGGGTTATCTGAATGAGGAAGGATATGTGCGCAATTCGGCTTTTGACCGTTTGTCGGCACGTGTATCGGTAAACCTTTCGCCGGTAAGTTGGATAAAAGCCGGAGTCAATCTGTCGGGCAGTCATCAGAACTCCAAGATTACGGCGGGCGACCAGGGTGCTTCCTTTACGAATGCTTTCATGTATTGCCGTGAGATTGCTCCGATTTATCCGGTGCATCTGCACAACGCGGACGGTACGTATAGGCTGACGGCTGACGGGAAACGTCAGTATGACCCGGGCTACTATACCGATGATAAGGGCGTAGATATCATTACACGCAACCAGTATGCCGACCGCCACGTGGTGTGGGAAAATGAACTGGATAAGAATGAGACGGTGCGTAACACGCTGCAAAGCATAGCTTACATGGATGTCAAGTTCCTGAAGGATTTCACGTTTACTGTGAAAGGAGATATGAACTTGAGACAGTCGGATAACAGTGCGTACGATAATGCTGTCATTGGCAATGGCAAGGGTAGTGGCGGACGTACCAATCAGACTACATATCGCTATAAGAGCTATACTTTCCAGCAGCAGTTGAAGTGGACACATCTCTTTGGCAACCATTTGCTTGACGTACTGCTGGCGCATGAGAACTTTTCGTATAACTACAATTATTCTTATGGTTTCAAGAGTGCGCAAATCTTTGCAGGACGTCCTAATTATGGAAACTTCACGGAAATAACCAGTCTGGACGGCTATGAGGATAATTACCGTACAGAAAGCTACCTGGGACGCATACGCTATAACTTCCGCGACCGCTATAATCTGGAAGTATCTTTCAGACGCGACGGGTCGTCACGCTTTCATCCGGACAACCGTTGGGGTAACTTTGGCAGTGTAGGTGCCAACTGGATTATCAGTGAGGAAGACTTCATGAAAGATGTGCACTGGGTGAATGAACTGAAGTTGCGTGCTAACTATGGACAGGTGGGAAATGATGCCGGAGCCGGATATTATGGCTATATGAGCCTTTATACCATAGCTCAGAACGCACACAAAGGAGCGCTCTATCTGAATCAGAACGATTCGTATGGATTGAAGTGGGAGACAGGCGAAGCTTATGGCGTGGCAGTGGAAACGCGTCTGTTTGACCGTTGGAATTTGAGCGTGGAATACTTTGACAAGCGTAACAAGGATTTGCTGTTTGATATTTATCTGCCGTTGTCGGCAGGTGGTACATCGACAACATCGGCCGAGGCCACAGTGACGCGTAACCTGGGTACCATATCCAACCGAGGCTTTGAAATCAATACCGACGTTGACATTGTGCGCACCAAGGACTGGACCGTAAACCTGGCAGCCAATGCTACTTTCCTGAAGAACAAGATTGTGAAGTTGCCAGAGCAGAACAAGGATGGCATTATCTCTGGAGTGTATAAGATTGTGGAAGGTAAGAGCCGCTATGAATTCTACACCTACACGTTTGAGGGTGTGGACCAGTTGACCGGTAACTCGCTTTATAAGGCAAACCTGGAAGATTATTATGTAACCTTGAAGGACGGCACCACACTTGGCAACAAGAACGGAGTGGACATTACCAGTAAGGCGACGGTCATAGGAGGAGTACCTTACGTCACCAATACAACTTACGGCCAGCGGGAGTTTCACGGGTCGGCCTTACCGACAGTGTATGGCAGTTTGACGGGTACCATCGGCTATAAGTCGCTTACTCTCTCTGCTCTATTCACATATTCACTGGGCGGCAAGACGATGGACGCTGTTTATCAGTCATTGATGACGACAGGTACCAGCCCCAGCAACTATCATGCTGACATCATGCAGTCGTGGACAAAGGCACCCGAAGGCATGGACGAGAATTCGCCCAACCGCATCAGGAAAGACGGCATTCCGCAAATCAACAGTATGCTGAGTTCGGATAACAATGCTGTCTCTTCCCGCTGGCTTACTTCGGCCGATTATCTGGTAGTGAAGAATCTGACTTTGTCATACCGGCTTCCGCAGGGATGGGTAGAGCATGTAGGATTGCAGAGCGTAGGACTGAACGTCAGCTGTGAGAATCTGTGGACTTTTGCAGCCCGTCAGGGAATGAATCCTCAGCAATCGTTTGCCGGAGCACAAGGCAATTACCTGGTAACGCCGCGTATCTTCTCGGTAGGTGTGAGTGTTAAACTGTAAAAACATTACCTGCTTTATTTACATCATATATTATCAGACTTATGAAACTTAAGAATTTACTCTACATAACGGGAACGGCGGCCTTGCTTACAGCCTGCTCGGCCGATTATTTGGACACGTTGCCGCAATCGTCCACCGATTCGGGGACGGTATTTGAAACTACCGAAAATGCACGTATGGCAGTCAACGGCCTTTGCCTGATGATGACCCAGCAATATCTGAATCAGCAGGGCGTCAATGGTGAGGGAACTATCAAAACCTGGTATGGAAACTATCCGGGAAATGATTTCCAGAAATGCAATTTGACAGGCTGGGCCGACATTATCAACGGCACTTCCTTTCTGGAACGTAACTCTTCGCTTTATTGCTATTACCCGTGGTTCTATTATTACAAACTGATAGGCAATGCCAACCGCATTGTGGCCAATATCGACAAGGCTGTCGGACCGGAAGCTGAACGTCTCTTTGTACGTGCACAGGCTCTTACCGTTCGTGCTTATGCTTACCTCATGCTGAGCCAGCTCTATTGCCACCGCTGGGCCGATAGCAATCAGGGAGCTTCGCGTGGCCTGCCCTTGAGAATTGACACAAGCAATGGCGATTTGCCGGCTTCTACTTTGGCACAAGTGTACACACAGATTTATACTGACCTCGATGCGGCTATTGATGCCTATACCCGTAGCGGGTTGGCACGCGGACGGGATGACAATCATAGCCCCGACTATGCCGTAGCCTGTGCTGTTTACGCCCGGGCTGCCTTGACCCGTGAGGACTGGGCTAACGCTGCCAAGTACGCAGCCTTGGCTCGCAAGGACTATCCGCTGATGAGCAACGATGACTATCTGAACGGTGGCTTCAGCACTCCTAACAGCGAGTGGATATGGAGCAGCTACAGTGCACCCGACCAGACGCTCTACTACTTCTCATTCTTTGCCATGCAGGGTAGCAATTCCAGTGCAAACCTGTGCCGCAGCTATCCCTGCGCCATCAGTAAGGAACTTTATGACTGCATTCCACAGACCGATGTACGGCGCCAGATGTTTCTTGCTCCCCGCGAGGGAGAAGAATATAATACGGCCAATGGCCGTGTCACTTCCGGCCCTCTGTTGGAACGTGCCCGTAAGGACTATGTGGACAAAATCTATTCTACCAGCTTTATCTATGCTTATATGCAGTTTAAGTTTCTGTGTACCAGTCAGCCTGGTGTTGGACAACTCAACCATTTCCGTTCGGCAGAAATGTATCTTATAGAGGCCGAGGCAAACTGCCGTTTGGGTGGTAAGGACAAGGAAGTACAGACCCTGCTGCAAGCGTTGGTGAAGGACAGCGGACGCGACCCTCAGTATGTTTGCAACAAGATCGGGGACGACCTGCTGGAGGAAGTGAAACTTTACCGTCGCATAGAACTCTGGGGCGAAGGTTTTGACTGGTTCGACCTGAAGCGCTGGCGTCAGCCTATTGTGCGTCATGCTCATCCGGAAGGTAGTTTCCATGCTCAGTTTGCCGTTACGGTACAGCCCGACGAGGCAAACCATTGGACATGGGTATATCCGGCTCGGGAAGTGGACTACAACACCGCACTCGACAGTTATATAGAATAACAACCAACCTTAACTATATTTTATTAGGGAACATCTCTCTAACCAGTTAACATTTCTTTCATCCATTCTCTCTGATGTCAGGTCGGGAAGCATGACTTTCTTCTGAAGTCCTTGCTTCCCGGCCTTCTTTTGTATGGCTTTTAAATATCTGGCGAATGGCAGCTGTTTCTGAAATGAGTATATGGTGCACTTGGTTCGGGGCATTACTTAAAAAAGCGGATAAGCTGGCCTATATATCAATCTGTTTGCCTATATTTGTTTCGCGAAACAAAAGCGAAACAATATGGAAATACAAGCCAACTATATTCGCCGCATAGAGATAAGCGGGCTGTGGCACCGCTATGACATTGCTTGGGACCTTCGTCCCGATGTTAATATCTTGGCCGGAATCAATGGAGTGGGGAAGACCACCATCCTGAATCGTTCTGTCGGCTATCTGGAACATCATACGATGGGGCAGATGAAAAACAGTGAACTGGCGGGGGTACGTGTCTTTTTCGACAATCCCGAAGCTACTTTTATTCCTTACGACGTCATACGCAGTTATGACCGCCCGCTCATTATGGGAGACTTCACCGCTCACATGGCCGACCCCAATGTGCATTCTGAACTCGATTGGCAGCTCTACCTGCTTCAGCGTCGTTACTTGGATTACCAGGTAAACGTGGGCAATCGCATGATAGAATTGCTGAACGGTGACGACGAACAGCGGGCACGTGCTCCTCAGTTGTCGCAGCCCAAGCGCAAGTTTCAGGATATGGTGGATGAACTCTTCGCTTATACCCGCAAAACCATTGACCGCAAGAGCAACGATATAGCTTTCTATCAAGATGGTGAACGCCTGTTGCCTTATAAACTGTCGTCGGGTGAGAAACAAATGCTGGTCATTCTGCTTACCGTATTGGTGCGCGAGGGTACGCACAGCGTGCTTTTCATGGACGAGCCCGAGGCATCGCTTCACATTGAGTGGCAGCAGAAGTTGATAGGTATGATTCGACGGCTGAACCCTGATGTACAGCTGATATTGAGTACGCATTCGCCTGCCGTTATCATGGAAGGATGGTTGGATGCAGTGACAGAAGTGAGCGAAATAGCAAGAAAAGTGGAAAACTGATGGAAACAAATGGAGAATAGAAATGGATTAGTTACACCGTAGTAGCCCCAACCTTCAACTCTTAACTCTTAACTCTTAACTCTCAACTCCCTATGTCCCTAACCCTCCGTCATAACCTTACTTCCGCCTATCTGGATGCAGCCCGCAAGCTGTCGCCACGAAAGAAGCGTCGCCGCATCGTTGCCTATGTGGAAAGCTACGACGATGTAGCCTTCTGGCGGACTCTGCTCTCGGAATTCGAGACCGACGAGTGCTATTTCCAGGTGATGCTGCCTTCGCAGACTTCCTTGTCGAAAGGCAAGAAAGTAGTGTTGCTCAATACGCTGAATGCCGACGAACTGGGCAGTAGTCTTATTGCCTGTGTTGACAGCGATTATGATTTCCTGCTTCAGGGTGCCACCGCTTTGTCGCGTCGCATTAACGAGAATCCTTTCGTCCTTCAGACCTTCGGCTATGCCATTGAGAACTATCTGTGCTATGCCGAGAGTCTGCACGATGTCTGTGTGCAGTCAACGCTCAACGACCGCCAGCTGTTGGACTTCCCCGAGTTCATGCGTCGCTATTCGCGCATAGCCTATCCGCTTTTCCTTTGGAATATCTGGTTCTACCGCAAGCGTGACACCAATACTTTCCCCATGCATGAGTTTCATCTTTGCGTCAGGCTGCAGGATGTCAGCCTGCGGCAGCCTTATCAGTGTTTGGACGAAATGAAGCGGCATGTAGACAAGAAACTGTCGGAACTGCGTACACGTTTTCCGCAGAGCATAGAGCACGTGGCTGCCCTGGGCGAAGAACTGGTGAAACTGGGGCTGACGCCTGACACTACATATCTTTATATTCAGGGACATCACATCATGGACAATGTGGTGATGAAGTTGCTGAATCCGGTATGCACACAGCTCCGTCGTGAGCGTGAGAAGGAAATCAAACGGCTGGCGCGCCATGACGAACAGTTTCATAACGAACTGACCAGCTATGAGAACAGCCTTGCCGCTGTGCAGCTGATGCTGAAGAAAAATGACGGGTACAAGTCGCTCTACCTTTATCAATGGATGAGGCAGGAAGTGGAGGAAATGCTTGGGATGAAAGATATGGAGAACGGAGAATGATTTTTTAGATATTTATGGAACTACTGAACAACATTGACAAACTTTTGATAGACTGGGGTGTAAGTCCTCAGACGGCCGACTGGATGGACCAGTTCATTGCTTTTGCACTGGTGCTGGTGATAGCTTTTGTGGCCGATATGATTTGCCGGAAAATATTGCTGAAAGCTATTGCCCGGCTGGTGCAGAAAACTAAAGCTACCTGGGATGACATCATGTTCGACCGTAACGTGATGGTACATCTCAGCCGTATGGTGGCTCCCGTGGTCATCTACTTGTTTATTCCGATAGCTTTCGCGCAGACCGACTCTGTGACGCTGAGTTTCATACGTCGCCTATGCTATATTTATATCATCTTCTCTTTTCTGCTGTTTGTCAACTCTTTCCTGAAGGCAGCCTATACCGTCTATAGCGAGAAAGAGAGCATGCGCGATCGCCCATTGAAAGGACTGCTCCAGACGTTGCAGGTGTCGCTGTGGTCCATTGGACTGATTGTGGTGGTGGCCGAGCTGCTGGGTAAGTCGCCCCTGTCGTTGCTGGCCGGACTGGGTGCTTCGGCTGCCGTGTTGATGTTGGTGTTCAAGGACAGTATCATGGGATTTGTTAGCGGCGTACAGTTGTCGGCCAACGACATGCTGAAGGTTGGCGACTGGATTGCCATGCCAAAATATGGCGCCGACGGTACGGTCATTGAGGTGACGCTAAACACCGTAAAAGTGCGCAATTGGGATAATACCATCACCACCATACCGCCTTATCTGCTGGTGAGCGACTCTTTCCAGAACTGGCGTGGCATGCGCGAGAGCGGCGGACGAAGGGTGAAGCGCAGCATCAACATAGACATGACCAGTGTACGCTTCTGTACGCCGCAGATGTTGGAGAAGTATCGCAAGATAGACCTGCTGAAAGACTATATAGACCAGACCGAGGCAGAGGTACGTGCCTACAATGAGCAGAACGGCATCGACAATGCAGTGTTGGTGAATGGACGACGCCAGACTAACCTGGGTGTATTCAGGGCCTACCTTACCGCCTATCTCAAGAGTTTGCCGGTGGTGAACAAGGACTTGAACTGCATGGTACGTCATCTACAACCTACCGACCATGGTCTGCCCGTGGAACTTTATTTCTTTTCCACTATCAAGGATTGGATTCCCTACGAAGGAGTTCAGGCAGATGTCTTCGACCACGTGCTGGCCATTATTCCAGAGTTCGACCTCCGGGTATTTCAGTCGCCTTCGGGTGCAGACCTGCGGCAGGCATTTCCTGAAAAATAAGGGTTGGTATAAACGGATAGGAGGGTTGACGTAGTACATCTTTGGCTTTTGACGTATTAGCAGTGGACCGCTATCGCGTTAGTAGTCCACTGTTATCATGTTAGTAGTTAACTGCTAGCACGTTGGGAGTTAACTGCTAACATGCTGGCAGTCCACTCCCAATACGTAGTCATTTCTGCATTGGCGTATTGTGAAAGGAAGCATGGGCAGGGATTGGCGTAGTGAAAGGTTGGAGCTAAATGGCAGGAAAACAGCTTCATCTCATCTATAGAAAATGAGATTCCGAATGTATCCTTCACGCCTTCACGGCCGGTATAAACTGCTTATAAATAGGTATTTGTGGTGAAACATGTACTCCAGAAGGTTTCACACTGTTTTTTCTCTATATATTTCAATGTGAGGGGTGGAATGTTTGAGAGTAATTAATGTTTCACCGTAAGCTCCTTTCAATCAGAGTGAAACGGTGAAACTTCATTTGTGAGATTTTCATTTTAAGGGGTGAAAGCTGGAACTTGGGGCGTTTATCCCACGGGTTTGGTCTGTGTGTAGCCTTCCTTTTTCAGCAGTTCCACTACTTTTTGTTTGAAGTCGCCTTGTACGATGATTTCTCCGTCTTTGGCACTTCCGCCTACACCACACTTGCTTTTCAGCAAGCGTCCCAGTTCTTTCAGGTCATCGTCGGTGCCTATGAATCCAGTGACCAGTGTTACTACCTTTCCACCCCGGTTCTTGCGGTCCAGTTGCACGCGCAGTTTCTGCTGGGCGGCTGGCAGGGTGGGTTGTTCTTCTTCGTGTTCGGTTTCGTATGCAAAGTCAGGATTGGTGGAATAGACCACGTTCAATCGGCTTTTCCAGTCGTTGTCTTTCATTTTTGATATATATTTTGAATATGCAGTTTGCTGGCCAAAAGTAATACTTTGCAGGCAGGTTTGCAACGTTTTGCAGAGACATTCCGTCTGTTTTTTGTCAGTTTGTCGGCTTAATGACAGTCAGGCGCGTGGACGGTTGATGTAGAAATTATGTTAACTTTCTTCTGCTCGTCTCTTTGCTTTCGGAAAAAACAGCTACTTTTGTCATTATAATCCATCGCGAACGATGGCCTGATAGAATGTAGAAGTTACCTTAAAGCATAATTTCAACATGGCAACGAATGAAGCTTTGCAACATAAGCGTGAAATGAAGGTCCCCGAGCCTACCTTGCGCAGGCTTCCGTGGTATCTTTCAAATGTGAAACTGCTGAAAAAGCAGGGCGAGCGGTTCGTTTCGTCTACCCAGATTTCCAAAGAAATAAATGTTGATGCTTCGCAGATAGCGAAGGACTTGTCGTATGTCAATATCTCAGGTCGCACACGTGTGGGCTATGAGGTGGATACGCTGATTGCCGTGTTGGAAGATTTTCTGGGATTTACCAATTTGCACAAGGCATTCCTGTTTGGTGTGGGTAGCTTGGGCGGTGCATTGCTGGGCGACTCGGGTTTGAAACACTTCGGATTGGAGATTGTGGCGGCTTTCGACGTAAAGCCCGAACTGGTGGGAACAAGCATGAACGGTATTCCTATCTTCCATTCAGATACGTTTGAGCAGAAAATGAGCGAGTATGATGTGCACATCGGGGTGCTGACGGTACCCATTGAGATTGCGCAGGCCATTACGGACAAGATGGTGGCGGGCGGCATCAAGGCCGTCTGGAATTTTACGCCTTTCCGTATTCGCGTGCCCGAGCATATTGTGGTGCAGAACACGTCGCTCTATGCCCATCTGGCCGTGATGTTTAATCGTTTGAACTTTAATGAAATCAAGTAATGAAGATTATAGCTGTAGGAATGAACTATGCCCTGCACAATAAAGAGCTGGGCCACACGTTAGAGAATAATGAGCCGGTTATCTTCATGAAACCCGATTCGGCCATACTGAAGGATGGCAAGCCGTTCTTTTTGCCCGACTTTTCGAACGAGGTGCATTATGAGACGGAAGTGGTGGTGCGCATTTGCCGCCTGGGCAAACACATTGCGCCCCGCTTTGCTCATCGCTACTACGATGCGGTGACGGTAGGCATCGACTTCACGGCGCGCGACCTGCAACGTCGTTTTCGCGAAGCAGGAAATCCGTGGGAGCTGTGCAAGGGATTTGACAATTCGGCAGCCATCGGTACGTTTGTTCCGTTGGAACAGGTGGGAGGCGACGTGCAGCAGCTTGACTTCAGACTCGACATTGACGGGCGTCAAGTGCAGCACGGACATACGTCGGACATGCTGTTCCGTGTGGACGACATCATTGCTTACGTAAGCCGCTTCATGACGCTCAAGATTGGCGACCTGCTGTTTACCGGAACTCCGGCGGGCGTGGGTCCAGTCAGCATAGGCCAGCATTTGCAAGGGTACCTCGGAGAAGATAAGTTGCTCGACTTTTATATTCGTTGAGTCAATTCTCCATGCTGTATGCCTAAGACGCGTTTCTACATATCGTTTCTATTGTTTTTGGGGACATTCTTCCTGTTGCCTGCTTCGATGGAGGCGCAGGTGTGGCGCGATGCCCGGTGCAGCCAGTCGGTACTGGCTTCGGGGCGTTGGGTCAAGGTGCGTGTGCCCGAGACGGGAGTGTACAGACTGACGGATGCCGAACTGCAGAAGATGGGCTTTTCCCAGCCCGACCGGGTGCGTGTGTTTGGCTATGGTGGTTATCGGCTTTCCACCGTCTTTTCGTCTTTGCCGGCGGCCGACCTGCCCGCGGCACCCATGATGTATGCCGACGGGGCACTGCTGTTCTATGGCCGCGGCTCGGTGGAGTGGTTGGCCGACGGTACTTCTTTGCATTTCATGCGCAATCGCAACGAAAGTTCCGACTATGGTTATTACTTCCTGACCGACCGCGAGGATTTGACCGGTGGTGGGATGGAGACGGACGCCGGACTGGATGGTGAGGCAGAACTGGTGCTTGATGCTTTTCAGGAACATGTGCTTCATGAGCAGGATGCTTATAGCTGGAGCAGCACGGGACGCGACCTGTACGAGGGTTATGACTATGCGCAGGGAGCTTCGCGCGATTATGCTTTCCGTCTTCCGGGACGTGTGGCCGGTACATCCGGCTGGTTGGAGGCACGCTTTGCTGCACGTTCGGTAGATGTGGCTACGGCTTTTTCGGTGTCGGTCGACGGTACTCAGGTGGGGCGTGCATCATTGGCTGCCATTCCCTCCGAAAGTCAGTTCTATAGCAAGGCCAAGCAGGCGCGGGTCACGGCTGAGTGGAGTGAAGGAGAGTTGGAAGATGTAGTGGTGACAGTCAGTCACGAACGCCCGTCGGGCATCTCGGGGCGTCTTGATTATATTGTGTTGAATTATGTTCGTCGTCTTGACTTATCGTCACTTCCATATCTGTGTTTTCGTTCGTTGCAGTCGGTGGGCAAAGCGACGGAGTTTCGCATTTCGGGTGCTTCGGCCTCCACGGTGGTGTGGGATGTGACCGAACCTTGGGCTCCCAGGCAGATGGTGGGTACCGTTGATGAAGCAGGTGTTTTCTCTTTCACCATTCCGGCCGGCAGCTTGCGTCAGTTTGTGGCCATTAACCCGACGGCTTCGGGGTTTGCTGGTGTGGAAACGGTGGGCACGGTGACTAATCAGAACTTGCATGGATTGGAGCAGGCCGATATGGTTATAATTTGTCCCGACCGCCGCGACTTGCAGGCGCAGGCCGAACGCTTGGCGCAGGCACATCGCGACCGCGACGGGTTGGCTGTGTCGGTAGTTACGGCTTCACAGATATACAATGAATTTTCATCGGGAACACCCGACGCATCGGCTTACCGGCGGTTGATGAAGATGTTATACGACCGGGCCGCCGAGGGCGCATCGCCTGCGCCGCGCTATTTGTTGCTGTTTGGCGATTGCAGTTTCGACAACCGCATGCTCACGGCTTCGTGGAGCAAGTACAAGGCTGAAGATTTCCTGTTGTCCTTCCAGTCAGACGAGTCGCTGGAGGAAATCACCTCTTATATAACAGATGACTACTTTGGCTTCCTCGACGATGAAGAGGGAAGCAGCCTGTCGCGCGACAGGCTTGACATTGGTATCGGCCGTTTTCCGGTACGGACGGAAACCGAGGCACGCACGGCGGTGGACAAGACACTGGCCTACATGGAGAACAAAGAGGCCGGGGCGTGGAAAAACAGTGTCTGCTACGTGGCCGATGATGGCGACAATAACCTGCACGTGTCGCAGGCCGAGGCGTTGGCCAGCTATGTGGAGGAAAACTATCCTTCGTTGCGGGTTAACCGTGTGTATGCCGATGCTTACCGGCGCGAGTCGTCGGCCACAGGCTATTCCTATCCTGACGCTCACAAGCAGTTGTTGCGGCTGTTGGAGCAAGGCTTGCTGGTGGTAAACTATAGCGGTCATGGCAGTACTACGGCCTGGTCGGCCGAGAACTTGCTGACTATGGGTGACATTCAGTCGTTGTCTTCCCCACGTCTGCCGCTGTGGATTACGGCTACCTGCGACTTTACCCGTTTTGACGATGTACAGACGTCAGCTGGCGAGGTGGCCTTCTTGAACGAGAAAGGAGGTGCCATTGCCTTGCTCACCACTTCGCGTGTGGTAGATGCTTTGCAGAACTCTACTCTGAACCAGGCTTTCATGAGGCACATCTTTTCCCGCCCTGACGGACAGCGTTTGCGGTTGGGCGACATTATGCGTATATCCAAGGCCGACGATGCATTGGCTACTGACCAGAATAAGCTGAACTTCGTACTGATTGGTGACCCGGCGCTGACGCTGGCCTACCCGGAACTACAGGTCCGCATTGAGGAGTTCGGCGGTGTGGACGTGACGGACGAGGATGCCCCTTGGCCGCAGGTGAAGGCCGGCGGACGTATCACCGTGAAAGGCTGTGTGCTGACTGAGGACGGCAACTTGGCAGAAGACTTCGACGGACTGTTGAGCCCGACGGTGTACGACAGCAGCGAGGAAGTCAGTACGTTGGACAACTTGGGTGAGGGAGCTTTCACCTATACCGAACGCAGCAAGATACTCTATCAGGGCACCGACTCCGTGAAGGGCGGCCGCTTTGAGTTTACTTTCCCCGTGCCGCTCGACATCAATTACTCGGACGAGCCGGGCTTGCTGAATCTTTATGCGCTGGATGAAACACGTCGGGAGGCAGGTGGTGCTTTCGGACGCTTTACGGTAGGCGGTACGGACGACGGCGTGTCGCAGTCGGATACGCTGGGTCCGGAGATTCGCATTTACCTCAATACGCCTGACTATGAGCCGGGCGACAAGACCAATGAGACTCCCTTGTTTGTGGCCGAGATTGCCGATGAGGATGGAATCAATACGGTAGGAAATGGGGTGGGGCACGACCTTTCGCTCTGCATTGACGGCAGTCCGGTGCTGACCTATAACCTGAATGATTACTATGTTTCCGCTTCGGGCGATTACACCCGGGGTACAGTTCGCTTTTCTATTCCCGAACTGACGGAAGGCAGGCATGTGCTGACTTTCCGGGCGTGGGATTTGTTGAACCACTCTTCGGTGGCAACGCTGGAGTTTGAGGTGGTGCGCGGTTTGCAGCCCGGCCTGCTTTCGGTGCGCTGCACGCGCAGTCCGGCGCGTGAGTCTACCCGTTTCCTCCTGCAACACAACCGGCCGGGCTCTACGCTGGGGGTGCGCTTGTCGGTCTACGACTTGTCGGGACGTGAACTTTGGACACATACGGAACAAGGCATATCTTCCGGCGAAACGTATGAAGTGGAGTGGAACTTGTGCAGCAATGCCGGACAACGCCTGGCGCCGGGAGTCTATCTTTACAGGGCTTCCATCGTGTCGGGAGGAAGCAGCGAAAGTGTGAAAGCGCAGAAAATCCTGATATTGGCACAATAAAACAGCCTTTTTGCTGTTCTTTAAAGTAGAGTCGGAGGGTAGGTTTGAGACGCTGTGCATCGAACAGCCCGGAAGCTTTAACAGATTATTTATTGTATGAAAAGTATGAGAAAAAATATCTTATTTGCCTGTCTGTGCGGCCTGTTGTTGGCGGTGGGCGTGCAAGCGCAGGACAAAAACCAGTTCAACCCGGTCAATACGGGTGTCAACTCCCTGGGCATAGCCCCCGACTCGCGCGGCGGCGGTATGGGCGATGTGGGTGCTGCTACTTCGCCCGACGTTAATTCGCAGTTCTGGAATCCCGCCAAATATCCGTTTACCATCAGCCGGGCGGGTGTGTCCATCTCTTACACACCGTGGCTCCGCAAGCTGGTGAACGACATCGACCTGGCTTACTTGGCCGGTTACTACCGCATTGGCGACTATCAGGCGGTGAGCGCCTCTTTGCGCTACTTCTCTCTGGGCGAGGTTCCCGTGGGCTATGAAGACGAGAACTCTGTGGGCTATTCCATCAAACCTTATGAAATGGCGGTGGATGTGGCCTACTCGCGCATGTTGTCCGAACATTTCTCGGCAGCTGTGGCTTTGCGCTACATCTATTCAGACCTGGCCTACCGCGAGGATGAGGAAGTGTCGGCCGGCTCGGCGTTTGCGGCAGACATCGCTTTCTATTATACCAACTATATTCTGCTGGCACAGCGCGAGTGCATGCTTTCCTTCGGCTTGAACGCGTCGAACATCGGTACCAAGGTGTCTTACGACAGTGGAAATACCAGCCAGTTCCTGCCAACGAACCTGCGTCTGGGCGCTTCGTTGCTTTTCCCGATAGACAACTACAATGTGATAGGTCTGCACTTCGATGCCAACAAGTACATGGTGCCTACCCGCCCCATCAAGCGCGACGACGAGTCGCAGGAAGAATATGAGCAACGGCTTGAGCGCGACTACAACGAAATATCGCCTATCAGCGGCATCTTCAAATCGTTCAGCGATGCTCCGGGCGGATTCAAGGAAGAGTTGCAGGAGATACAGTGGTCGCTGGGGCTGGAATACACTTACCATGACCAGTTCTCCGTGCGTGGCGGTTATCACTGGGAACACGAGAACAAGGGAAACCGGAAATACTTCTCCTTCGGAGCAGGCTTTCGCATGAGCGTATTCTCGCTGGATGCCGCTTACCTGGTATCGACGGCACAGAGCAATCCGCTCGACCAGACATTGCGCTTCTCACTTGGGTTTGACCTGGATGGCATTAAAGACTTGTTTGGCCGTCGCCGCCGTTGACCTCAGAGAATGAATTTCCTATTGAAAGAATAAGCATAACTTATAAAGAACATGAAGATAAGAGTAGGATTCGGATATGACGTCCACCGACTGGTGGAAGGACGAGAATTGTGGCTGGGCGGCATTCGCCTGGAACATGAGAAAGGGCTGTTGGGGCACTCGGATGCCGATGTGCTGATTCATGCCATCTGCGACGCTCTGCTGGGAGCCGCCAACATGCGCGACATTGGCTACCACTTCCCCGACACGGCAGGCGAATACAAGAACATTGACAGCAAGATATTGCTGAAGAAAACCGTGGAACTGATAGCCACCAAGGGTTATACCGTGGGCGACATTGATGCAACCGTATGCGCCGAGCGTCCCAAGCTGAAGGCGCGCATACCCGAGATGCAGCGAGTGTTGGCCGACGTAATGGGTACAGACCTCGACAACGTATCGATAAAAGCCACTACCACCGAGAAGCTGGGCTTTACCGGTCGCGAGGAAGGTATATCGGCTTATGCCACCGTATTGATAGAACATTCGTAAACACTGGAACAGTGACCTGATAACAAAAAAAACATGATTAACCTACACAGAAGAAAACAAAAATGAAAAAGCTTTTGATGGGCCTTCTGCTGCTTCTGGCAGTAGCAGGCATGCGTGCGCAAGACACGCAACTGAAGTTCTCGCCCAAGGGTGAGTTCAAGATTGTGCAATTTACCGACGTGCATTTTCAATACCGCAATCCGGCATCGGACATTGCCTTGAAACGCATTGCCGAGGTACTTGACGCGGAGAAGCCCGACCTGGTAGTATTCACCGGCGATGTGGTTTATTCCTCTCCTGCCGACACGGCCATGCGTACGGTGCTTTCTTGCGTATCTTCACGCAAGATTCCGTTTGTCGTGACCTTTGGCAACCACGACAATGAACATGGCAAGACGCGTGCCGAACTGTATGACGTCATCCGCACCATGCCTTACAATATTCAGCCCGACCGGGGCGAGGCCGAGTCGATAGATTACGCGCTGCCCGTGAAGTCGGCCGACGGCAAGAAAAACGCTGCCGTCCTTTACTGTCTCGATTCACATTCTTATTCCCGTCTGGAAGGAATAGGCGGCTATGACTGGCTCACCTTTGACCAGGTAGAATGGTACAGAGCGCAGAGTGCCGCTTTTAAGGCTCAGAACGGCGGACAGCCGTTGCCGGCTTTGGCTTTCTTCCACATTCCTCTGCCCGAATACAATCAGGCGGCAGCAGATGAATATGCCATTATGCGCGGCACACGTATGGAGAAGGCTTGTGCACCCGAACTGAACACAGGCATGTTTGCTGCCATGCGCGAGGCCGGTGACGTGATGGGAACATTCGTCGGACACGACCACGACAACGACTATGCCGTGATGTGGAAAGGCATTCTGTTGGCCTACGGACGCTTTACGGGAGGAAATACCGAATACAACCACTTGTCAAACGGCGCCCGCGTTATTCTGATGAAAGAAGGAACAAGAAGCTTCAGCACCTGGATTAGGCTGAAAGGCGGAGAAGTGATAGACAAGACTGTTTATCCCGACAGCTACGTGAAAGATGACTGGCGGAAACGTCCGCTGGTGACAGAATAAGCCGGCCCTGAACTGCCGGCTCCGGTGTTTACTTGAATTTTACATGCGTCAGACGCGTGCAGTGCACCCCGTTGCTTACATAGGTGCGCGCCACGCGGGCTGACGCTATTTGTATAATGTCGCCCGGCCGGTAGGCGCGCTCCATGGCGGGCAGGCAGCCTGAAGCATGGCTCGCCTCACGGGCATTGACGGTAATGTTTACCACATTGCCCGCGGCATCCTTCAGTCTTAGCAGCTGGCGCACGAAAAAGCATTCCACACCGTTCCTGACTTGTGTCCTGTATGGATTGTCTTCTACCCTGACACTGGTCACCGTCAATGTCAGGTCTGTTACTTTTTCGCCTTCCTTTCCCAAAAACTGCCCCGGCGAATGGCGGTTCAGCTTCAGTCGCTGGAAGTCGGTGTGTACCGAATAGTAAATCTTGGCTATGAGCACAAAACGCTCCTGTTTGGGTATGCGTGGCTGGAATTTGAAGGCTATCCATGTCAGGTAGGCAGGGTCAACATGCAGCACCTCATAGAGAAAATGTCCCCGGTATTTGCCGAACGATACCAGGTCGTCGCCTTTTCCCTGCATGCGCTTGGCGTTGTATTCCACCAGAAACAAGCGTCGGTTGGAGTAGAAAGTCAATGTGCTGGCCATGCGCAACGCCTTCAGCACGTCGGCATCGAGCTCGCAGATGTAGAAGATAGACTGCCGTTCGGGCAGGGGCGAATATATCCAGAGGGAGTAGTTGGGATGCTGGGGGCGCGGCAATACCACAAGATAAGCACCTGCTTCCTTGTAGGAAGCTCTGTCCCGGTTGTAATCATCCAATTTCCGGTATAAGCGGGCTTGTTCGGCTTCGCTGATATGCGGTAAGACAGGGTTTGCCATATAGCTTTGAACGATTTTATCCAAAGATACATATTTTCCCCTGAAAAAGCAAATCGGCGCGACACATATTGGGTGGCCCTCTTTATGATTCGCGCCGACGGTTGGTATAGTTAACTTTTGCTTGTGTTCCTTTAGAAGCGTACCATGAGTTCTAGTACAATCTTGTCTTGCTCCGACTCCTTGGCTATGCTGCCTTCCGGGTAGAAATACTTTTCGTAGTTCAGTCTGAGGTCCGTGCGGAAGGCCTTGCTGAGGCTGAAGGTGAGGCCGCCGGTCAGTCGGTGGCGCTTGTAGTCGGTGATGGCCAGTGTGTTGGTTTCCTCGTCGCGTGTCTTGCCGTCGCTCTGGTCGGTCATCATGTCGTAGCGCACCAGGAAAGACATCTTGTTGAATACTTTGCGCAGCAGCAGGTCGTAGTTGACGAACGCGTCTACTGCATGCACGTCCTTGAATGCGTTGTCAGAATATTGCTTGTACAGGTATTCGGCCTCGATGTGGAAACGATTGGTTTCGTAGTACATGCCGGCGTCGTACGAGCGCATCCACACTTCTTCGGGTTGTATGCCTTGTACACTGAGGGTCAGGTTCAGTCCTTTGGTAAACAGGAATTGCGCCTTACCTGAGTAGTTCACTTCCTTGTGCCACACCTTTTGGTTGGTCAGTCCCGTACCGTTGTACAGACCGCCTTCCAAGATGATAGGCAGGTCGGTGGGCAGTGTATAGCCCAGTGTCAGACCTACGTCACGCACGTTGCCCACCTGCTTGGCTATGAACGAGCGGTTGGCAAAATACTGCTGGTGGGGCGAACGGTGTGCGTCGATGGTGAAAGGCACGCGCATCTGTCCGGCCGTCACTGTCAGTCCCTTGGTTGGGAAGATGCGGGCGTAGGCATCGAGCATCTTAATCTGGCCTTCGTCCGAGAGGTCTATTTCGGCCTTGTAAGCCACGATGGGCAGTATGTTTCCCGTGATGCTGACACGCGCGTTGCGCACTTCAAAACGTCCGGCTCCCATGCCCGTTTGGTATTCGTATTTCGAGCGTATCGTACCGTGCACTTCGGGTAGGTAGTCCTTGGCTTCCAGTTTCTCTTTGTCTATCGCTTTGCCGTCTTCGTTGTTGCCTGTGCTTTGGGCGGCCAGTGGCAGCGCTAGCATGAAGGCAAGTACCAAGAGTGAAGTTTTCTTCATAATCTGTTGTTAATGATTTTGTCTTCGCCGCAAAGGTCGGTTGGATATGTTATATTGGAATGTCATACATATTTCATTTCTGTTACATACAGCCATCCTTGGGCGAGTCTGACTGTAGCTGTTGATTGTTCTGGGTGTACTCTGTTGTTGCTGTCCTCCTGTTGACAAAGTGACAAATTGTATATTCTATTGTCTGAGAATCGCGTATTTCGGAGCAAGTAAGGCATGGTCCCGAATTTTGAATCATTTTTCTGTAATCTGTTGTACTATAGATAGGTAGCGAAATATTTACATTTGAAATAGAAGGGAAACATACTTTTTATGGGTCGGTTGGACACCGAAAAAGCGCTTTTACCACTGCTTTGACGATAAAATTTAAGACTTTGCAAACTGGGAGTTAACATTTATCGGCATAGCAGTTAACTCCTAGCCGACAAGAAGTATACTTTTAAGTCAGAAGAAGCATTGTTTTAGGTGACAAGAAGCACGCATTTTAGTCAAAAGCGTGTATGTTTTATCTTGTTTCTGGCCTGTTTTTGCCTGAGAAAATCCCTGGTTGAGTTTTTTATTCAGAAGTCGGTGTAAGCTGTTTGTTCAAATACTATGCAAAATGTCTGCCTTATTCATGTTTCAGTATCGTATTGTCCATTTGTGCTCTTTATTTATCCAATAGCCTTCTCCCTGTTTGTTCTTCTCTTCCATCACCCTTCTTTTTCCTCTTCTTTTTATGTTTTTCTCTCTTTTTTCCCTTTCGTCTGTATCTTTTTCCCCCCTTTCTTTTTCCTCTTCCCAAAATTTTTCTTCTATTTCTCTTAGCCTGTATATCCTCTATCTCCTTGTTTCACAGCTGTTTCTTGTATTTTCTTATTTGGTATCTCAATTTTTTTTAGAAAAAGTTTCCTCCACCTCTTGCTAATTCAAAATAAAGTAGTACCTTTGCAACCGCAATTCGGGGTGTAGCTCAGCCCGGTTAGAGTACGCGTCTGGGGGGCGTGTGGTCGCTGGTTCGAATCCAGTCACCCCGACTGATAGAAAGCATTGATAATCTGATGATTGTCGATGCTTTTTTGTTTTTGGACATATTACTGCGAGCGGCGGTTTAATCGAGCAAATTAAACCAGCAATTAAACCAAGAATTAAACCAGATTCTTATGGACGCTACAATTTCAGTGATTTGCTACAAAAGTAAAACCTTAGCAAATGGAGAACACCCTTTAATGTTGAGAATTGCACAGAATGGGAAAAGCACCTATAAAAGCCTTAAAATATCTGTTGCAGCAAAACATTGGGACTTTGAACGAAATGTACCTAAACCTAACAATCCTAACAAAGACTTAATTCAAAAGATTATCCTTAAAACAAAATTAGATTATCAGCAAAAAATCTTAGAAAAGAAAGCTAATAGCGAAGAGTTTACCGCTTCTTCATTAATAAACGAACAGAAAGAGGAAATCAAGGCAAAAACAGTTGAAGAGTTCTACCTGTCACTAATCGAAGATTTAAAGCAGAAAGGTAGAATTGGTAATAGCTATGCTTACCTAAACTCATACAATACCCTGCGCAATTTCAATAAAGGTAAAAAGCTGAATTATACCTTCAGCCATATAGATGTTTCTTTCTGTAAGAGGTTTGAGGACTGGATGCGAAGTAAGGGGAATAAAGATACATCTCTTAGTTATCAGTTCCGAACTTTACGAGCTACCTATAATAAAGCAATAGAAGCAAAGATAGTGGCACGTGAAAAGAACCCGTTTATTGAGTACAAGTTAAGTCACTTCAATACCAAAACTATTAAAAGAGCCTTATCCAAGAATGATATTCTGAAACTTATAAACGCAAATTGTAATGGTCAAAGTAAACTTAGACAACTTACTCACGATTTGTTTTCTTTCTCCTATTTATGTGGTGGAATCTCGTTTGTGGATATTGCTAACTTGACACATCAAAACATTGTTGAGGACAGACTGATTTACCAAAGACAAAAAACACATGGCAATATTAATCTCCTATTATCCAAAGAAGCCTCAACAATAATTGCAAAATATTCCACTTATCAACAAGAAGCAGAATATCTATTTCCTATTCTACATTGCAAACGACATATAACACCCATGCAGAAAAGTAACAGAGTACATAAAATCTGCCATCAAGTAAATACTGAATTGAGAACATTTGCTCAAGAACTAGGGATAACGGCAGAAGTAACCACATACGTTGCTCGACATTCATTCGCTACCATATTAAAGAAATCTGGAGTAAACATTGGAATCATATCACAAGCGTTAGGACATCAAGATATAAAAACTACCCAGATATATCTAAGTAAATTTGATAATGAACAGGTAGATGATGCGATGAAGAATCTACTTTAGAAAGATTATCCCACTTGCAGTTATTGTGAGTGGGATTTTCTCATTAAATTTGTGCATATAACTAACAGAACGAAAAATATGGATAAGCTAGAATGGGACAATAACGCGTTATCTCTAATGGAATATATCGGAATAATAGAATCTATTTATATCCCAGACTTAGAAGATTATGATTATAAAATAAACGTGACCAGATGTGAAGCATCAGCAGAAGCTATAGAAGAAGCCAAAAACATACCTTTCGGTGCTACAGACTGCATGGTCATATTCAAAAACAGATTCAACCAAAGTCTATTGAGTAAACAAAACTTATATAACCAATATTTAACTGAGCGTGAAATCCAAGAACTCATTAGCTATCTTGAACTTGATGCAGATAAATTCTGGCTACTGATTCTCTTTGTTTTTGATTATTGCGAAAGCATGTTCTATCAAGGCACAACAATGAAATCCACCCCATTGGAACAATTAGAGCAACTACAATCTGCCATCAACCATACAGATGATACCGCAATTCTTACTTTCAAGGCAGGCAAGCAGAAAGTTGTTCTGGAAGATATAAGGGCAATAAAGGCAATATCGGAAGCCATAAACAAATATATAAGCGAGGCTGATATTGATATGTTCAAATATCTAAGCAGAAGGCAGGAAGAAGAAACACCAACCATGTTGAAAGAATCACCGTTTATTGCTTACTTTGCTAAAATGCTTCTTACCTTCTTCAATACCCAACAACAAATCAGAGCCAAAAGAAGAGCAGGGGCTAACCATTCTATCAAAGAAATGGAGCAGGTCAGTCGATTGGTCTATTTTATCAGACTGTCTAAAAATGAAAAGACATGGACTGATATTGAAAATGAAACGCTCAAAGCTTTTCTCAAACAATATAAAGACTACAGATACCCACACAATATAAGCAACATCTATCCAGAGTTTTCTATCTGACATCTTTATCTTACAATATATCCCGTTATTCGGTTTCCTATCTAAAGGGAATAGAATAGCGGGATTTTTTATTCCCCATAATGTAGCACTATCCTCTCTACCTTTGCACTGTCAAAGGACAAGAGTTCCATGGAACGGTTGAGAAAAGGGGAATAAAAATCCATCAGATTTTACTCCTGATAACGAGACATGAAAACCTCGAACTTTGCAATGTCTAAAGGGGACAAACGAGCAAGTGCGCATAGCTTCAGTAGTTACCGATAGACATTAGTAATTAACTTAAGACCTCCGCCCAAAGGAGCGGAGTAAAACAATTAAATATATGAAAAATATGAATTTTGGAAATATCATAGAGAATGTTTCAACAAAGGTAGTAGATAACACTAAAGTAAGCGCTGAATTTGTGCAAGCATTAAAAGAAGCATTCCTTATGTTTCCTACCAAAACGAATATGAGTTTCAAACAATCAAATAGTAGGTTAATCATATCTGTAACGGTTACTTACAGCAATGGAACCAAACAGCATTTTGAAGGTGCTGGAGATACCGACCTCATATCAGCCATACACAATGGCATGGCTAAAAAAACAAATTATTTGAGTGTCTATAAAGCAGAGGAACATGAGGTGGAAATTGCCAAGGATGGAGAGAATATGGTGTTGGATTTGTTCAAACAGTACATCAAATCATCCATGAGAGGCTATATTGAGACAGACTGGTACAGCAACAAGGGAGAGCGTTATCGCTGTATGAGATTCACCAGCACTTTCAACGGCTATGTGAGATTCTGTCTGAAAGCAACAGATGAAGTGAACGAGCTTATCAGTGAAGCCCGCAAGCCAGAATGGATGAAGAAAGTGGAAGCGCAGCAGGAAACAACCGAACCCAATAAGGTAGCTTAAACAGTCAACTTGAAAGGAGGTCGAGAGGACAGCACTTCTCGGCCATCCTTTCCAATATAACAATCAGATGAAGCAGATACAGTTCCCTCAAACATACGACAACGAAACAGCTCACAGACAAGTGAAGCGGTTAATGATGCAGCACAAACAGCTACATATTCAAATGAACGGAGAAGCATGGATAAGTAGTCAAGGAATGACAGGAATAAGATACCTGCTTGACGAACAAAGCTGGCACTGGATTCTCAACTACCTGCAAACAGGCGATTATGAAGACTTCGGTATCTTCCCGTCCGACATTTCCAGAATGGCTGCTGATACCCAGCTGACCTGTCTGCAAGAACTTATCGAACAGAAATGCAACATTGCAAGAATCCCCTTTTTACGGGAAACAGAAGCCTATGTAAAGCTTAGAGCATTGTTCCGTTTCGGCAAGCTCTACTTTAGCATCAAGAGAAGTGATGAATTTATGGACTATTTAAACAGCAAAGGATTATGATTATAATACATAAAGGTCAATACCTGTCTGACGTAATGAATGAAATACCGTCTGACTGCATTCTTTCCAAGAAGATACCCGGCTGTGGAGCTACTACTCTGGAGCTTAATACTGAAAGAAACTCCATAATCATTGTTCCTAATGTTCCTGTTATCAGAAGTAAATGTAGCAAATATGATAACCTGCTGGGTGTCTATGAAAATGTGACAGCAGATAAGATATGCAATTATCTGACAAGTAACACGCTGCATAAGATTATGATTACTCCCGAAAGTTTCAGTAAGGTAAAAACAGCGTGTGCAAGATGCAATATTGACATATACAACCATTTCTTCCTGCTAATGGATGAATGCCACCAGTTAATTAAAGACGTTGACTATAGAATGGATATAGTTCTACCGATGAATGACTTTTTCCGCTTCAAAGGGAAGGCACTGGTTTCAGCTACTCCAATTGGATTCAGTGACCCACGTTTCAAAGAGTTTGAGACAATGGAAGTGAATGCCGATTATGACTATAGGCAGGATATTACAGTTACCCATACTTATAACATTCAGAAAACGATAAGCGATTATCTGAAAGTCCATGATGGTACAGTCTGTTTCTTCATAAACTCTGTAGTAGAAATCTATGCCATAATGAAACAGCTGAACATACTGGAAGATTCAGCGGTCTATTGTGCACCCAAAAGCCGCATGAAACTCAGAAATGAATATTCCTTTGACAATGCCTATAAGGACTGGAGTGCGGACACTATGAAGAAATACAACTTCTTCACAGGCAGATTCTTCACCGCATTTGACTTGGACTTACCTTATAAGCCTGACTTGGTAATGGTAACAGACCCTTATATTTCTGAATATACCATGCTTGACATTGATACGGACTGCATACAGATTTGTGGAAGGTTCCGTAACGGGATAAAATCCGCCACACACATCTACAAGGTAAATCCGGCAATCATTATCAAGGACAGGGGACAGGTCGAATGGGAAATATCCGCCCATGAGTTCGCCTACCAGACAGTACAGACTTTATATAACAGTGCGGACAATAAGGAGAGCCGATTTGCTTTCAGTGCTGTCCTTGAAACCATGCCTTTCCGGCAGTTCCTATATCCCGATTTTACCAAGAACTGGTTTGCCATAGATAATGAGATAAACGAGGTTCTGGTAAGGAACAGATACCAGTCTGTAGAATCGGTAACTAAATGGTACGATGACTGTCATTTCTTCAATCCCACATTCAGCAGTTGTGAATATAACCCCAATGATGAGAAACTGAAGATAATCAGAAGTGCACGCTCGGTAAAGGTGAAACGCAGAATTATGGTACAGCAGCTCAGTGAAATGGAAGTCCCCTATTCAGAATATGCACTGGACTACATAAATTAATAGTCCGTTAAGAATTCACCATATCGGCTAAGCGGCTTCCGCCACTATGCCA
>USEY01000034.1 GCA_900553815.1 uncultured Bacteroides sp. | reverse complement strand
GAAGTAGTGCCCACGAAGCCCTACAGTACGCAAACCGACCTCTCGCTGGCCTACTCGCCGGGCGTGGCCGAGCCATGTCTGGAAATAGAAAAGAATCCGCAGGATGCTTATAAATATACCGCCAAAGGCAATCTGGTGGCAGTCATCTCCAACGGTACGGCCGTATTGGGACTGGGCGATATAGGCGCACTGAGCGGCAAACCGGTAATGGAAGGCAAGGGACTGCTGTTCAAGATATATGCCGGCATTGACGTGTTCGACATTGAAGTGAACGAAAAAGACCCCGATAAATTTGTGGAGGCCGTGAAGGCCATTGCCCCCACCTTTGGCGGCATCAACCTGGAAGACATCAAGGCTCCCGAGTGCTTCGAGATAGAACGCCGCCTGAAGGAAGAACTGGACATACCGGTGATGCACGATGACCAGCACGGCACGGCCATCATATCGAGCGCCGGACTGCTGAACGCACTGGAAGTGGCCGGCAAACGGATTGAGGACGTGAAAATCGTGGTGAACGGCGCCGGTGCATCGGCCACCTCGTGCACCAAGCTGTATGAGTCGCTGGGAGCACGCCGTGAAAACATACTGATGCTTGACAGCAAGGGTGTCATCACCAGCGACCGCCCGAACCTGACGGAACAGAAACGCTACTTTGCCACCGACCGCCGCGACGTGCACACACTGGCCGAGGCCATCAAGGGGGCAGACGTTTTCCTGGGACTGTCGAAAGGCAACGTGCTGACACAGGACATGGTGCGCAGCATGGCCGACCATCCCATCGTGTTTGCACTGGCCAACCCCACCCCCGAGATTTCGTATGAAGACGCCATGGCAGCCCGCCCTGACGTACTGATGTCGACCGGACGTTCGGACTACCCGAACCAGATAAATAATGTAATAGGTTTCCCCTACATCTTCCGCGGCGCACTGGACACGCAGGCACGCGCCATCAACGAAGAAATGAAGATTGCCGCCGTACATGCCATTGCCAATCTGGCCAAGCAACCGGTGCCCGACGTGGTGAACGAGGCTTATCATGTGAACAACTTCACCTTCGGCCCCGATTATTTCATTCCGAAGCCGGTGGACCCACGCCTCATTACGGAGGTGTCGTGTGCAGTGGCACGTGCTGCCATTGAGAGTGGTGTGGCACGCAAGCACATTGAAGACTGGGATGCCTACCGCCTGCACCTGCGTGAGCTGATGGGCTACGAAAGCAAGCTGACCCGACAGCTATACGACACGGCACGCCGCAACCCGCAGCGGGTGGTCTTTGCCGAAGGTGTGCACCCCAACATGCTGAAGGCTGCCGTAGAGGCTAAGGCCGAGGGTATCTGCCACCCCATCATACTGGGCAACGACGAGGCTATCGTGAAACTGGCCAAGGAACTTGACCTGAGCCTGGAAGGTATTGAAATCGTGAACCTGCGCCACCCCGACGAAGCACCGCGCCGCGAACGCTATGCACACATCCTGGCCGAAAAACGGGCACGCGAAGGCGTGACCTACGAAGAGGCCAACGACAAGATGTTTGAGCGTAACTACTTCGGCATGATGATGGTGGAAACTGGTGATGCCGATGCCTTCATCACCGGCCTTTATACGAAGTACAGCAACACCATCAAGGTGGCCAAGGAGGTAATAGGCATACGCCCAGAATACAAGCACTTCGGCACCATGCATATCCTGAACTCCAAGAAAGGCACGTACTTCCTGGCAGACACGCTGATAAACCGCCACCCCAATGCCGACACACTGATAGACATTGCCCGCCTGTCGGCACACACGGTGCGCTTCTTCAACCATACGCCGGTGATGGCCATGCTGAGCTACTCGAACTTCGGCGCCGACACAGAGGGAAGCCCGGTGAAGGTGCACGAAGCCGTAGACTACATGCAGCAGAACTATCCTGACCTGGCCATTGACGGCGAAATGCAAATGAACTTTGCCATGAACCGCCCGATGCGCGACAAGAAATACCCGTTCACCCGGCTGAAGGACAAAGATGTCAACACACTGGTATTCCCCAACCTGAGCTCGGCCAACTCGGCCTACAAACTGCTCCAGGCCATGGATACTGATGCCGAACTGATAGGCCCGATACAGATGGGACTGAACAAACCCATCCACTTCACCGACTTTGAAAGCTCCGTGCGCGACATCGTGAACATTACGGCCGTGGCCGTCATCGACGCCATCGTGGAGAAAAAGAAATGTAAACAATGAAACGCCGGCTCTCTAAAACACAAATTATATGCATAGTGCTGCTTTGGGCAGCATTATGCTACATTGTACTGGTATATGCCGAACGAATTGACGGACCGGTCATCGTTTCGCTTGCACTTTCGGCTGCTTTTGTGTTTGTTCCTGTCTATCAGTCGATGAAAAAGAATAAATAATATCCTTTTATTCATATTTGCGTGATAAAACAATAAAATTGTTGTTTTATCACGCTTTTTATTTATAAATTGTTTGCAGGTCTCATTTTTTTATATACTTTTGCAACCGCAACAATAAAGAACAAAAGTGGTAAGAAGTCAAGCTCGAGATGACAAATTGCTACTTATATGGAAAAAGAGAAAACAACTACATAAAGAACAAACCATTTTAAGAAGATAAATTATGAATGCAGCTAAGGTATTAGAAGATTTGAAAAGAAGGTTTCCGAATGAACCCGAGTATCACCAAGCAGTAGAAGAGGTATTGAGCACCATCGAAGAAGAGTACAACAAGCACCCCGAATTTGATAAAGTGAACCTGATTGAGCGTCTTTGCATTCCCGACCGCGTATATCAATTCCGCGTTACCTGGGTAGACGACAAAGGCAACGTACGTACCAACATGGGTTATCGCGTACAGCATAACAATGCCATTGGCCCGTACAAAGGCGGTATCCGTTTTCACGCATCTGTAAACCTGGGTATCTTAAAATTCTTAGCTTTCGAACAGACTTTCAAAAACTCGCTGACTACCCTGCCGATGGGTGGTGGTAAAGGAGGCTCGGACTTCTCTCCGCGCGGCAAGAGCAATGCCGAAGTAATGCGTTTCTGCCAATCCTTCATGCTGGAACTGTGGCGTCACATCGGTCCGGATGTAGACGTACCGGCAGGTGATATAGGCGTTGGCGGCCGTGAAGTAGGTTTCATGTTTGGCATGTACAAGAAGCTGACACGTGAATTCAGCGGCGTACTGACCGGCAAGGGACGCGAGTTTGGCGGCTCGCTTATCCGTCCCGAGGCTACCGGCTACGGAAATGTTTACTTCCTGATGGAAATGCTGAAAACCAAAGGCATGGACCTGCAAGGCAAGAGCGTACTTATCTCAGGTTCGGGTAACGTGGCACAATATACGGCAGAAAAAGTGCTGCAACTGGGCGGCAAGGTGCTGACCATGTCGGATTCTGACGGCTACGTATACGACCCCGAAGGCATTGACCGCGAAAAGCTGGACTACATCATGGAACTGAAGAACCTTTACCGTGGCCGCATACGCGAATATGCAGAGCAATATCCGGGTGTCAAGTATGTGGAGGGAGCGCGTCCCTGGGGCGAAAAGGCTGACATCGCACTGCCTTCGGCCACACAGAACGAAATCAACGGCGAGGATGCCAAGAAGCTGATTGCCAATGGCGTGATTGCCGTATCGGAAGGCGCCAACATGCCTTCGACGCCGGAAGCCATCCGCGTGTTCCAGGAAGCCAAAATCCTCTACGCGCCGGGTAAGGCAGCCAATGCCGGTGGTGTATCGGTATCGGGCCTTGAAATGACACAGAACTCCGAGCGCCTGTCATGGAGTGCCGAAGAGGTTGACCAGAAGCTGCACTACATCATGGAAAACATCCACGAAAACTGCGTGAAGTATGGTACTGAACCTGACGGATACGTAAACTACGTGAAGGGCGCCAACGTGGCAGGATTCATGAAAGTGGCCAATGCCATGATGGCTCAGGGCATCGTCTGAAAAAAAACAAAAAAGCCATAGACAAATACAACGAAGAAAAAAGGTTCTTGCAGAAATGCAGGAACCTTTTTTTATGCCAGAGAGCACAGGAGAAACGCCGAAAGACTTTGCCCACCTGCCTCTTTCAATAAATAGCCGGACGCAGGCTTTCAGTTCAGCCTACGGTGGTTTTGAGTCATCCTATATAGCGGCTGTAGCGCTCCACAAACCGATGGAAAGCAGGAAGCCTCATCAGCCCTTTCTCGAACAGGAAAATGCCCAGCAGCGCGCAGCTGATACCCAGCAGGACATCAATCAGATAATGATGGCCCGAGTAGACAGCCGTCCACCAGATGCCGACCATGATAACGGCAAACACCGCTACCAGCCACTTCCGGCAATGTCCCATGAGCGCATAGGCCAAGGCCACCACCATATAGGCGGCGTGCAGCGAAGGTACTGCCGCAAACACATTGGCATTGCGGCCATATATCCCCTCAAAGACATGAATGCCCAGCAACTGGTCGAAGCGTCCCAGTCCGGCCACATTGCCCAGAGTGTTGAGCACCGGCTCAAAACCATAGTTCATGGCATACCAGGGCGGAGCTGCCGGATGAATGTAGTAGCCGGCAAAACCTATAAGATTGACAAACAGGAATACCATGGCAAAACGCAGATACAACTTACGCTGCCCGCTAAGATACAGATAGATGCCAAACGCGATGGGAACAGGCACCCAGCACAGGTAGAACAGTCCGGCAAAAAAATCGGCCAAGGCACAGTGGTGCTGCGCAAAATACTCGCAGGGAGTGAGGAGCATGCCTGCCGAAGAGATGCCAAACAATGATTTCTCGGCTTCATACAGTCCTTTCACATCAATGGGATTGACCTCATAATTGGGATATACGCGCATCCAGTCGTATGAGATGGCGAATATGATGAAAGGAAGCAGTGCCACAGCCAGCTTGCGCGAGGACTTGCCCGCAAAGAACAAGGCGACAAACAACCCCGCCATCAACCAATGTTCGCCCCTCAAGCCAATGCAAAGGCCGGTGAGGAGAAGAAACAAGGCGGTAAGTCCTATCACCATCCACGACTCGCGGGCAGAAGGGAATATCAATCTACTCATCCTTTATTCTTTAACAATTTGCGACAGTGGTTGATGCGGACAAAGGCCGTCCAGTTGGCCAGCACGGCAATGACAGCCAAAGGAGCTATCAGGATATACATGCTGTCGAAAGTATCACAGTCTTGAAAAACCCCGCAAAAGATGGCACCCAAGGCCGTAAGCACAACCCGCTCGGGACGCTGCATCAGCCCCACCTTGCACTCCAGTCCCAACCCTTCGGCACGGGCACGCACATAGCTCACCATCAGCGAGCCGATAATGGCCACACCGGCAATGACACTGCCCCACAGATAGCCCTGGAACAGCAGGAAATACATAATGCCCAAAAGGGTGAACAACTCGCTGTAACGGTCGAGTACGGAATCGTACAAAGCACCGAAGGTGGACGACATGTTGCCCACCCGGGCCACACGCCCGTCCATCATATCGAACAGGCCGGCAAACAAGACTATGCCGCCCGCCCATCCGGCATAGGTCAGCGCACTGCCATCGGCGGCAAAACTTGCATAAACAAAAACAACCGCCGCCACCATATTCAGTATCAGGCCCGTTGTTGTAATAAAATTAGGCGTAATGCCTATTTTAATCATTCCATGTACAACAGGATTTATAATCTTGTAAATCAACTGTTGCAACCAATCTCTGTAATGCATAATTATATAGAATCTTTAAATTAATTCAAATTCCCGGGTTTTCCTGCCGGACAGTACGGCAGGGCGCCGCTATTTGCGCCGCCGCAGATGCCCCTTCAGCATGCGCCTGAAATTGTGGTTGCGATACACAAAAATGCGTTGCAAATGGTAGTTCCAGAAAAAACCTACCAGAAGCGCCACAATAATCTTGGACAGGATGAAAACATTATCTACATAATAGCCCAGCAGGCCATTGACCCATTTCATATCGGTCAGCCACTCGGTCAGGGCAAAGGTGCCCCACGTGTTGAGCATAATGCTTCCACCCCACACAAAAAGATATTTCACCGCCACATGCTTCTTCTTGCAGTCGGCCGCATGAAATACCCACTTATAATTAATCACACAATTCACAATACCTCCCACCACCGAACCCAAGAAGGTGGCATAGAGATAGAACATACTGAGCAACTTGACCAACAGAATAGTAACACCGAAATCGACAAGACTTGCCATCTGAGCCGAAATCTGGGCTTTCATAAACACCCAAACAGCATAACGCCACGACGATGTACGCACTTCTTCCATCAGCCTACCATCCATCTGATAACCAGCAATACCACAAAGCTATAAACTCCGGCCAGAATGTCATCCATCATCACACCTACCCCTCCCGGCAACTGCTCCATCCGGCGGATGCCCAACGGCTTGAATATATCAAACAGCCTGAACAGGGCAAAAGCACCCAATGCATAGCCCACATGCCCGGCAGGTGCCGCCAGCAAGGCTATCCACACTCCTACCATTTCGTCAACCACCACACGCGAAGGGTCTTCTCCCCAATAGGGTTCCAGGCTGTTGGCCGCCCATACACCGGCTGCCGTAAACAGCAGAACCAGCACCACCGTAGTCCACAACAAGACAACCGGTGAAACCAGAAACGACAAGCCCCACCACAGGAGCGTTGCCAATAATGCACCTGCAGTACCAGGCGCCCAAGGAGAAAATCCCGAGCCGAAGCCCGTGCCGACAATAACCGGCCACAGAGAAGGTTTCTTCATAAAAACGAAGTCACTTATATTTCGCCCGCCTGCCTATGCTTGCCAAAGGCAGAATAGCCATTAACAACAAAAATAAAACGAGAAAGGGGTAAGATGGACAGCCGTTCCATCTTACTCCCTTTGTCATTTCATCATATCTATCTAAATATCATGTCAGTCCAAATAGCTTGGAGCTGTTTCACCTACCATATCGCGGAGGGTTTGCTTCACCATTCTCCACTGCGTGAACAGGTCGTGAACCGGTTCGTGCTCGAAGTCGTGCATCGGACTCTTGCAGAAGAATGACAGCCAGGTCTGTATGCCGCACATGCCGGCACGAAGGGCCAAGTCGCTGAAGAGCACAAGGTCGAGCGCAATGGGCGCAGCCAGGATGGAGTCGCGACACAGGAAGTTCACCTTAATCTGCATGGGATAGCCCATCCAGCCGAAGATATCAATATTGTCCCAAGCCTCCTTGTTGTCCTTGCGGGGTGGATAATAATTGATACGCACCTTGTGATATACATCTCCATAGAGGTCGGGGAACTTTTCGGGTTCAAAGATATTGTCAATGACCGACAGCTTGCTCACTTCCTTGGTCTTGAAGTTTTCGGGCTGGTCGAGCACCTCGCCATCGCGGTTGCCCAGGATATTGGTTGAGAACCAGCCGCTCACACCCAGCATACGCGTCTTGAACATAGGAGCCAGCACCGTCTTCATCAGTGTCTGTCCGCTCTTGAAGTCCTTGCCTGCTATAGGCACGTTCATCTTCTTGGAGAACTCCCACATGGCCGGTATGTCGACACACAGATTAGGAGCACCCATGATGAAAGGAGCACCCTCGGCGATGGCGGCATAAGCATAGCACATGCTCGGTGAAATCACCTCCGTATTGTTGGCCTTCATGGCAGCCTCCAAAGCTGCCAGCGACTTGTGTTCCTCCGTCATCGGAACATAAATCTCGGTACTGGCTGCCCAGAGCACGGCAATGCGGCTGCATTGGTTTTCGGCCTTGAAGCGGCGTATATCCTCACGCAGCTGTTCCACCATGTCCCAACGGGTGGCGGCATTCTTGATATGCGTTCCGTTCAGTCGTTTGGCAAAGTTATGGTCGAAAGCCGCCGGCATGGGTACGATGCCCTGCAACTCTTCTTTCACCAGGTTAAGGTCTTTTTCCTTCAACACTTCGGCATACATGGCTGCCTCATAAGCATTGTCAGGGAAAATGTCCCAACCGCCAAACACGATATCATTCAAGTCGGCCAGGGGAACAATATCCCTGATTTGTTTTTCCTCACCGTTCTGCATGCGCATTGTTGCCATTTGGGCTATCGAACCAATAGGTTTCGCCAGCCCCTTGCGAGCAGCCAGTGTTCCAGTAATCATGGTGGTAGCTACCGCTCCCCCCACGCCTACAACCAATACGCCCAAACGTCCGGTTGCAGGTTTAATGTTTTCTTTCATTGCCATTGTTATTATTTAGAGTTTAAAAAATTGCTCAAATTTAGGGTATTTTTATGGAAAGGCTGGCATTTTCTTTGTCCTATTTTCCGTTCCATTAGGAAGAATTATGTTAAAAAGTTACATGAAGACTTATTCTCAGGCCAGATTTGTCAATACCGGGCAAATCGCGATAAGTAAGACGCCACACATAATCCACACGCAACACCTTCAATATGTTTTCAATTCCTACCCCGACCTCCACATAAGGCGTATGTCCCATCACATGGCTTCCGGCCGGAAAACAGTACAAGCCATCGCTCAAGGCCGGATTGTTCTTGTCGCTCAAATGCCCGTACAGGCCACGGCACGACAAAACCTCGCGCCACTTCAACTTCTTCAGCAAAGGAATGCGATTGAACAGAAAACCATTTAAATAATAGGTCACATCCCAGGATGCATATTCATCGTTCATGAACTCCATGGCGTTCATCAGCGAATATGATTCCGGCTGTATCGTGTACGACAAGTTGGCATTGGGAATAATCAATAACGGGAAAGGCACCTTGTCCCATACTTTCCCGGCTTTCAATATCACGTCCGTATAACCGAATGCCGAGAACCAGAAGCGCTTCTGAAAGCCAAATTCCGTGTAATTATACGTATAATCGCTGCCCAGGACTCCTTTGGCCGACAGGGTATGAGTCAGCGTGAACACGGGTGCATCGAGCGACACGGGGAAGCGGTTCCATTGCGTCTGAAAAAACTTTTCATTAGGCGCATAGCGCAGTTTCACCTCCAGTTCGCTGGTCGACAGACTGCTTACAGGCCTTGCCCCTTCGTCGGGCTGCCCGGCTTCTGCCATCTGCACAAACGGAATGAGGTGAGATGATTCCTCCTCACGCAAACGGGTTGTCAGCTGGAAAGAGAAGCCCGAATGGAACTCATTCGTATAGGTCAGCTCGGCCTTGCGCTGATAGCCTATGCGGTCGTCTTTCTGACGCTTCAACGACAGGAACACATTATCCTGGCTGGTGTAGAGATAGTGCTGCCCGTATTGATTGACATCGGACAGATAGCGCAACTTCAAGGAATGAATGGGAAACTCGTTGGCATACTCTTTCTTACGGTTAAAAGAATACTCCAGTTCGGCCAGCCCCTTGAAACGATGGTCGCGGAAGCCGTAAGCCAGATAGCCACGACCGAACAAATGAGGATTCAACCAGGCTGTTGTCATGCCACCGGCACGCAACCTGACACCTTCCAGCGCATTGCCGCTGATGGTGGTATTCATCATACCTATATAGAACAGAGGCGCCTTCTCCTTGGGAGCGGGAATGTAACCGGTAAACAAGACTTTCAGCACCTTCTCTGTCCAGAAAAATACCGGATAGCTGCGCAATTGCGTCATCATCTTATCCACCGAGGTCTCTTTCCGGCTTACTTCCACCTGCCGGTTTTCATCCCAATATTCCTCGCTACGCATGGAAGCCTCGGGCGGTTCAATCACCTTTTCGGGCCTGCCCAAAGCCTCCAGGCCGTCTTGCGTAGGCTCATAGCCGTAATTCCGATAATACACATCGCGGCGGGCATAAATGCCGTCGCTGTTGTCCACAAGTTTGAACTCGGTCGTAATGCTTTCGTGCACCAGTTCCCTGACGCCCGTTTCCGAACGGTCAAAATCCTGCTCCAGCTTCATGTAATCCACAAAATTAAGATTTATCTTCTGCGGAAAATTCATCACTACACGCCTGACAAAGTAAGTGGAGTCGAGCATGACATAGAGATGCCCTGTAAAGCCAAAGGATTCGGAATTGAAAGGAACAAAAGTCAAGTCGACACAAGGCTTCCCCGCTACGCTGAGTGTATCCATGAGGTAATACTTGTAGAAGGAAGGGCCCAGCGAAGAAAGCGGACTGACAAACTTGTTGGTAAACAGGGTAATATTATTCTGGAATATGTCTACATCGGTCATGGTGACACTGATAGCCTGTTCCATGCCCTGTTGAGAAAACATTTCATCCACACCCGCCTGCCTGCGGGCACTGACTCTCTGACGTTCACTACGGGGCGAGCGCCGGTAATAATCGGTAGCCAGCAATTCACGGTTGGAAATGGCAAGCAGAGGTTTTCCCGTCACAGCTGAAGTATCGACATAATCGGTCAGGAACTTAAACTTTCTATACAGCCACTTCTGCTGCTTCAGGCTGTCGAAGTCGTTGATGGCAAAGGTCACCTTCTCATAACGGTCGCGCTGCCAGTAGTCACAGCGTTCGGGCGAATAGTCGTCACGATGCTCTATCATCCTTCTGACGAATGCTACCGCCGGGTTGTCCTTCTTACGGTAATGCTCGCGCTTAGGCTTGACTACTACCTCGTTGATGGCATACGACGTGGGCGACAAGGCTACTGACAGCCGGATGCCGCGTGCCGGATGAACCAGCTGCGAGTATTCATTATATCCGATAGCCGAAATCACCAGCTTTCCTTCCGAGCGGTAAGTGGTGAACGAAAAACGCCCGTCATCATCTGTCATGCATCCCTCGGTAGTACCTTTCAGATACACCGACGAGTAAGGCAAAGGCTCCTTTGTCAGCGAATCGGTCACAATGCCTTCCAGCTTGTATTGGGCATAAGCCGGCGAAGCGAAACATACGGTAAAAAACAATATTCGTAAAAGAAACTTCATTTCTATCTGTACTATAGACCGGCAACAACAGCCGGCCTGCACAAGCCCTAACTTATCTGCTTTGAAAAACAGGGGCAAAGGTACATAAGAAAACGTTTTCCGAAAGTTCGGTTTTTCTAAATTAATGTTCCAATTTACCGTATTTTCGTTCAAAAATGTCCTGTAACGGAAATTCAGACAGGACCAATCCACGCCGGACAAACAGCGTCACTGATTGAAACGGATACGAAAACGTGTCAGCCCGTCTTCATAGGTTGACAAAGAAAAAGAACAGCGATGCCTGCTGAGCACCTCACGTATGAATACCAGTCCGATGCCTTGCCCGTTGGGTTTGGTGGAAAAGAACGGACTGAAGAGTTTCGACTCTACCTCCTTGCTGATACCCGGACCATTGTCTACAATTTCGATAAACGCCTTTGCTGCCGTTCTGACAATAATCTCTCCATCGCTTCCAATGCTTTCCACCGCGTTCTTCAGAATATTGACCAATACCTGTTCCATCAGACTGACGTCGGCCTTGACCAGGCCTGCTTCGGGGTCACACTCCAACCGCAAGCCGATGTTCCTTTCCTTGCACACGCTTTCCATGAAGCGTGCGCACGATGTGGCCAGCACGTTCAGGTCCACCGGAGCAAGAACCGGTTCGGGAATCTTCACCACATCGGCAAAGCGGGTGATAAAGCGGCTCATTGAATAGCAACGCTCCATGCAGACCCGCATCATGCCGCACAGGTCGTCCATTCCCTGCTCCTCGCTCAGAACCTGCCAGGCGGAGTCGAGAGCCGAAGTAATGCCTGCCGTCGTATTGTTTACCTCGTGGGCTATCATGCGTATCACTTTCTCATACGCTTTCTTTTCGGCACGCATCAGTTCATCGGTCATACGCTCCATGAGGTAGAACGGATGAGGGAATCCGCTATCCGTAAAAGTCGTACAGGTGCATTTGTAAATATTCGAGTCGTTCAGCCTCACCACTGCCGTCTCGTCACGCTTCATCCTGGCCAGCTCCTTGGCCAGGGCCGCCTGCACCTCGGCCAACTTGCATCCGTGCAGCTGCTCGGCCGGCAATCCGAACATCTTCACAGCCATCGGATTGACCTGCGTAATCCTGCCGTCAAAATCGACAATGACCACTCCCATGGGCGATGCCTGTATAAGCAGGTCGAGAAAATGATTCTGCTCGCGCAAGCGCAAACGTTCATTCTTCAGCTGGTCCATCATCCGGTTGAATATATTGACCACACGGTCGGCTTCAAACTGCCCCACCTGTGTGAGCCTACTGCTGAAATCCTGCTCACGCAACAGGTCCATGCCATTGCCTATCAGTTCCAACGGCTTCACTATCTTCCGGTTGAATATCAGCCAGAATATCAGCAGGAAGGCTATGACTCCCTCCATCAGATAGAGATGCAGCGAATTGCCGCCACTGTAGAAACAAACCAGCATGACGGCCAGACCTACAAGCAACAGTGCCAGTATGAAGGAATAATATTTGATGCGCACGACAATAATGCTTTATGAAACCGTAATACCATGTTTTTCCAACCGCCGGTAGAGGGCGGCTCTGCTGATGCCCAGCGCCTGCGCCACCTGGCTAAGATTGCCCTTATACTGCTCGAGTGCCTGCCTGATGGTCTGCCGCTCTATTTCGTCAAGGGTCATTCCTTCGAAAGAACCTACTGTTGCCTTCTGCGACATATCAGCCATCTGGGTACACTGTGACTCGAAGTCGGCTGCACTCAACAACGGCTTGCCACATACCAGAATGGTACGCTCTACCAGATTCTTCAACTCACGGATATTGCCGGGGAAAGGCAACCTGCTTAAGAACTGGAGCGCATCGGACGAAAACTCCGTACGCGGCAACCCGTTCGCCTCTGCCTGCCGGTCGGCAAAATGCCGAGCCAGCAGCGGGATGTCCTCACGACGCTCGCGCAAGGCAGGCAGCTTCACCGTTATCAGATTGATACGATAAAACAAATCTTCCCTAAAGGTATGCTCGTTCACCATCTTACGCAAATCGGCATTGGTGGCCGACACTACACGCACATCCACCTTGCGCGGACGGCTGTCGCCCAGCACTTCAAAGGTCTGATCCTGCAATACGCGCAAGAGCTTCACCTGGCACGAAAGATCCAGCTCCCCTATTTCGTCCAGGAAGATAGTTCCCTTGTCGGCCATTTCAAAACGTCCTACGCGGTCGGCCACGGCATCGGTATAGGCCCCCTTCTTGTGGCCGAACATTTCACTTTCAAACAAGCTCTGTGATATTCCTCCCAGGTTCACCTTGACAAAAGGCTGGCGGGCACGCTTACTGTTCTCGTGTATGGCCTCGGCTATCAGTTCCTTGCCCGTACCGCTCTCACCGGTAATGAGTACGGAAGCATTGGTAGGGGCAATGCGCTCCACCGTGTCGAGCACCTCCATCAGTCCACGCGACTTGCCAATGATATTCTTGCGTTTCAGAGCCCCTTTGACTCCCTGCTTCTCCGTATCCTTCGGAGCCGACAACTCCAGGACAGTCTCGATGCGTTGCAGCAACACAGCATTATTCCAAGGCTTTGTCACAAAGTCTGTCGCACCAGCCTGCATGCCCTGCACTGCCAGTTCTATGCTCCCCCATGCCGTCATCAGAATCACAGGCATATCGGGTCTGAACACCTTTACCTGTCTGAGCAGCGTCAGTCCTTCTTCTCCCGTGGTGGAAAGAGTGAAGTTCATATCCATCAAAGCCAAGTCGGGTCTCTCGGAGCGCACCACTTCCATGGCTTCGCGCGGACCGTTTACCGCCTTGACTTCATAACCGGCACGCTTCAGCATGAAGCTGAGTGAGGTGCGCACTGCGCTGTCATCATCTATAACCAGTATCATAACCTTTCATTTTTACATTAAATTGCAGGCAAAGATACACTTTGCAAAGCAGAAAACACAGCCCCACCCTACATTTCTACCTGCAAAATCTCATATACCCCCTGTTTGTACAATATCAATTGAATATCGACGCAGCCAAACATGAATAAAAAAAATATCCGGGACACAATGTCCCGGATACCTACAAGGGAAGCCGCTCAATAAACCTTAAAAACTTGAAACAGAAACATACTAAAAACACAATGAGCGGCAAACAGCCAATCTGTTAATCCTATTTCCCTATATCCATCAACCATTTACCATCCACTTTCACCATCTTCTGCTCATCCTCGCTTTCTTCGCCATTGCCATATACCTGCTTGAACTTTACAACCGCAGAATTGCCATCTTCGGCAATCTCTTCCGAAAGCACCTCAAAGCTTTTCAAGCCACCTTTCTTCTCCAGTTCTTTCCCGGCTTTTTCCTTCATCAAGGCCACAAAACCTTCGCGAGCCTCAGCAGCCTTATCGGGTTCTGCCTTTGAAAAATTGATACCGTCAACAAACTTCTCATAGTCGCCGCTCTGCATAGCCGAAACATAATCTTTCAGCGCACTGCCCGGACCACCTGAAGAACAAGACATCATGGCCACTACTGCCACCAACATCAGACCCAAATACATTAACTTTTTCATCATAACATTTTTTTTGCTGTTAATAAATAAAATAGAACTCACTGTCTCTCTCTATCTTGAAAACTCAAAAACCAGCTTCAACTGCCGGTTATCTGCCAAGTCACCGGGCAAAAGATAATCACCTCCTACCCCGGGAACATTGACCCGGCTCAACCTGCCCTCGGAAACATCTACCCCCACCTTGCGATACACAAAATCGACAAGCTCCGTGCAATACATGGCCGTCGTATCAGCCAAATCATAGTCATGGTCAAACAAAGTACCCCGTTGAGCTATCTGCCATGCCTGAACAGCAGCACCGGCCGCCAACTGTGAATCTACCTCCATCCTCATCACCGCCCCTCGAACAGCACGGTCTGTTGCCCAAAAACGCACTAACGGTTCCACTTTCACACGGTCCACATCTCCGTCGTAATCCGGTTCGCCGGGTACTGCATGAATCACATGCCATTCTTCCTCCACCTTCTTCAAAATTCCTACGTGTGAGTACATCCCGCTACCATCGGCCACCAGCACCGCACGACTCATCAGGCCTATGCCACGCCGGAAAACCAAGTCACCATCCGAAAATTCTTCTACCGGCCAAGGCTCATCCGCCACTCTACGTTCCTTAGCACAGGAACAGCATCCGAGCAAAAGTACAAGTGCTAAAATGTAAACCATATTTTTCACAGGTGCAAATATAATGATTTCATTCTTTTTCGCAAGAAAAACGCAAACAAATATAAATTTTAAGTAAAATAATATCCATACCAGGTATGTATGACATAAATTTCATGCTATACAACATAAAAAACAATCTTTCAATCCATTTTGCAAGTCCTATTTTTCAACCATATATTGTCAACAGACATGAAGCATATCACCTATTATTTCATCAATCAATATACAATATTTATTACTTCAAATCTATGACCATCAACGTATCTTTTTGTAAACAGAACAGGCATTTATCATACGAAGGAGGTCCCATAATGCCTTCGGCATTGTTGCTAAACCCGGATTTCTCTGTCGGAATGCCAAAAGCCGCCGTATCGAGCCGCCCGTTTCCGTTCTCGTCCTGAAAAAGTGCGAAGGCATACTCACCCGCAGGCAGTCCCTGACAAGGGATGGTGAGCACCGTGTCGGTCACCTCTACCCGCAAACCAGTCAACGGTTTCTTCAGGAAAGTATCTTCAGACGAGTAAAAGGCCACATACAGCTGTCCTTTCACTTTTTCAATGCCACGTACTTCAATAGTCAATGTTTGTGCCGAAAGCACTTGTGCAAAGCCCTGCAAAGCCAGCAACGACAATACAATAGTTGTTCTCATAATCATTTGTTTTTATTTTAAGTTATTCAAGTTTCGCAAGTAACACTTCACTGAAAGTTAAGAAGTTATAGAAGTTATCAGTTCGCTTTGCTCCGTTAGAAGTTAAAGCCGATAGTCTTGTAAAAGGGAAAAAATGGCAGTAAAGGTCTATTGGCTTTTAACTTCTAAGCCCACCTTGGCGGGCGATAACTCCCTTTAATTTCTTTAACTCCTACATGTTTGACCGCATACTCCAGACTCCCGTCTCAGAAATTGGATACATCGTAAGCGGCATGCTTGCCCAGCGTCAGATAGACACCGATATAGAAGAAACGGTCGGACGAGGCCAGCACCGGCCGGCCGTCAACCCGGCCGAACTCGTTGCACCGTCCCAGAATATTGGTGGCCGAGGCATGTATGATGACCTTTTTGGAGGGCAGGAAAGTGACACCTACATCCAGGCTGTTGTAGGGCTTCACCTCGTCGTTCATCAGCCCCGGCAACTCCGGGTTGTGCCACGGGCGCCCGCTGCTGAAGCGATTGGTCAAGCTCAAAATACTGCGCAGGCGAGGAAAGCTCCACTTGACAACAACCGAGGCGTTATGGCGCGTGGCATACTGGGGCGTAGTCAGCTCCGCATAACGCCCCGCCTTTTTCTTCACCAGATTATAGGTATATGCCAGCCGATACTCAAAGTTCTTCAGCGATGTACGGTCGGAAAAGAAGACATCCACCCCTTTGCTCCACCCGTATCCGGCCGATGTAAGCCTGTTGCCTTCCCCATCATTTTCCCAAAGAGCCAGACTGCTGTACTTCTTATAATAAATCTCCACCTTGCCCAGACGGCCGTTGCGATTGTACTGCGCTCCCAGATTGTACTGCCAGCATACTTCGGGCTTCAGCCGGTGCTGCCTTGCCAGCAAGCTGTCTGCCGGCTGCTCCGTATAGCGCCCCGCCACTGCTGTCAGCGTCACATTGCCCGGAAACCAGCTCAGTGCAAAGCGCGGCGACACCTCTGCCTGCCCGTTGCGCCACCACTGTTCGGCCCTGGCCGACGCTTCCGCCTTCAGCGTCTCACACAGATAGCCTGAGGCGGTGGCAAATACGGCCCCATGCGACGAAGCAAGTTTCATAACCGCCGTTACCTCGGGTGGCAGGCGATAGCAGGCATCATAGTCATTGACAAAAACTTCCGCCCCGGCATCAAGTCTGAACAAAGGTGAGCACCTCCACCCGGCTTTTGCCTTCAGATGCAACTCTTGCCGACACTCACGCCAGTCATCTCCCGCAAAGGCCACATTATCTATCAAACTGTTATTATACGACCAGGCTGCACCGGCAAACCAGTCCCACGCCTCTGACGAACGGCGCAAGGTAGCGTTCAGGTAGACATTATCCTCGCCCAGGGTAAAGCGACGGTGCTCCGCACCTTCGTATGTAGAGAAATCGGTGCGGTCATACTGTGCGTAGAACTTGGCCACTGTGGAATCATCCGGGGTATAGCGAAGCTGCGTAGCCCCCGACACCAACTGATAAGGGCGGGCAAAATCTTTGCGTCCGGGGTAAATCAGGTTGTGCAGAGCCATATTCTGGTAATTCAGGTCTACCGAAACCGACCCCTGGTCAAATGTCCGTGTACCTCCACCACCTGCCCCTACGACAGAGGCATTAAGTCCCAGCTTATTGACGGTACTGTAGTCTTTCGTCTCCAACGGCAAGACAGCCGACAGCGCACCGCCATATTCCAGCGGCGCACCACCCGACGCCAGGTTAATCCCACTGAACATAAACGTGGAATACCGGCTGCGGGCCGAAGCATGAATTCCCACCGAGGTATAGGGCACCAGCACGTGCATACCGTCTATATAGGTCTGAGTCTCCCAGTCGTCACCACCCCTCACCAGCAGATGCCCGGTCTCCCCCTGCACCTGCGTGCCCGGTAATGTCTGCAACGCACGATACAGGTCACCGTTGGCACCGCCCACCGTGACCAGTTCCACCGGATGCAAGTCGCTCCAGCGGCTGTTGGCAACCGGTGTACGGCGACTTTTTACCACCACCTCATCCAGTGCGACGCTGTCGGTCACCGCCATGCTTCCTAAAATCAACCGAACGGTATCGACTGTCGCAATCTGTGCCACGGCTGGCCGAAAAACCGCCATGCACAACATCATAGGAATAAAAATAAAATAGAATCTTTGTGACATTTTTCGCTTCTGTTTTTGTTCAACACCAGCGAAATTACAAGCCACCGCACGGACAAAAAAATATCCGGGACAGACAGCCCGGATTTGTGACCAATAGCCTTTCTGTGGGACGGCTGGCACGGATTAGGGACGAATGGCAAGCCCTTTTCCCGCCTCAGGCAAGGCTGTACTAAAACGTCCCCCCCTTCAGCAGGCTTTCATCAGCCTCTACGCATATCTTCAAAATAGTCTTTCACCACCCTGATGTAGGCACGCGACACCGGCACTTCCACCCTGCACTTCCCTACCTGCAACCGATAGCCCTGTGCATTGCCCGACACCTTCACCACATGGCGCAAGTTGACGAGGAAAGCCCGGTGACATTTTATTATATAAGTATATGCAGCCAACGACTCTTCTGCCTGCTTCAAGGTAATGCGCAGCAACTTCTCAGCAACTTTTCCCGCTCCGTCCAGATAGTGCAGACATACATAATTGCCGTCAGCCTCTGCATACAGCAGACAAGACGCATCGAGCGTAAAGGTTTCTTTTGTCCCTCCAGCCAGACATACCAAGGCCGACTGCTCCCCGGCAGCCTCATCCGTTCCGTCCTTCTTCCCCGCCTTAGCCGGAAGCCCGGCATTCATCTCCATAGCCTCGCGCAGGTTGCGCTTCAGCTGCAGATTACGGTTCCACATCATAAACAATACAATGGGAAAAGGCCCGATAAGCAGCATCCACAGCAGGCAGATGTACAGCAGCCGCAGGTCCAAATCCAGCTGAAACGTCCAGGCCGTATAACACCAGTTGCCCAACGTCACCAGCACACACATCAGCAGCGTAGCCAACAGTTCCTTGCCCAATGTCCAGCGTTCTTCTCGATGCCAGGCTGGAAACAAGACAGGAAACACATAGACTACCACCGCCAGCATGGCCATCGACACCAAAGCATAGCCTGACAACACCAGAAACCGGTTTCCCTCCATCCTTGAGATGCCGAAAGGCTGCAAGAAATAGAGAATGAAAAATACCAGCAGCGAAGGCAAGACCACTGTCTTCCACCGCTGCCTCAACTCCGGATAAGGACTGCGAAGCCAGGCCACAAACTTATTGATTAACGCTGTCATCTAATTCTTAAAATATGGGAAGGCAAAGGTAGTGAAAGGCGAGTGGAAAATAAAATATTGAAACTTGTTTCAGATATTTTATTTTCCCGACCCAATCTTATCCAAGAACAGCGACAGGCAGGTGAAAAGACAAACGAAGACAAAGTTTTCAGGATTGCCATACCGAATCCATGCCTGTCTTATCCAACCAGAAGACATATTTTTGTAACCTTCAGCTGGCAAAACTCAGCCTATTTTAACGGTAGAAAGAGTATTTAGTAAGATTTTTATGTTATAAAACATATTTTCCATGAACAATCTCTATCTTTGCAACGTTAATAAGAGAGATAAAGAAAAGATGTAAAACCGTCTTCCGAAACGCGGAGGACACAAAAAGATGACGATTATGAAAAAGAACGTAAATGAAATTATGATGTTGCAGTACCGTATCAAACGCTATCAGTCAATGGGTAACGGTGCCATGTGCCAAGCCTTGAATGGCAAACTCCAGAAATTGCTTGCACAGCAAGCCTGAATGAGCAAACAGTGAATCAGTAAACAAACCCTTTAAACAATATGTAAGAAGAAAGGCGGAAAACCTCATGAGTCTTCCGCCTTCTTTATATCTGACCGGCAAAGACTATTTTACCGACCCGCCTTTCCCCGTTGTTCAACAGGTCGACACTATATCCTTTCCAAAAGGCATCAAAGCCACCGAGGCCAGCTTGAAGTGCTGCAAACCGAAAGGTATGCCAATGATTGTAATGCAAAGAATCGCCCCAAACACGAGGTGAGACACACAAATCCAAATACCTCCCAGCAAAATCCACAACACATTCATCAGCACATACAGACAACCATCCGAGCGACTGCCGCTACGTACTTCCTTACCAAATGGCCACAAAGCCAATGATGCCATCTTCAGTGTCTGCATGCCAAACGGTATGCCTACAATCGTTATCATCAGCAGCAGACTGGATATCAAATATTCAACGGCCGTCAGGATACCTCCGAACAACAGCCACAAGATATTCATCAAACATCCCATTACCTTACTTTTTTACTGTTTCACTACAAATTTATAACTACCCTTCTGTTCTTGTTGTGTATCGGTCAATACCAGCCTGTAGATTTGCGGTCCCCAGACTTTCGCCAGACGAGTATCGGGCAATTCTATGGTTTCCAGTGAAGCCTTGAAACGCTGCGGATACTCCAGCGTGACCCGTTTCCCCAGCACCTCGATAACGACCTTGCCCGGCACGGTTATGTCCACCTGCCCCCAAGCCAGGAAATTCACCTGGTTGGCAGCCTTTACCTCCTTCAATGAAAAACGGTCGGTAATGGTAAGCTGCCTGCCGCCCAGCTTGTAAGAGCGTACCCAACTGTCAACAGCAGCTTCTTCAGGATAAGCGGTCGAGATGTCGGCAGAGAAGAAACGTTGCTTCTCACGGCATACCACATCCGTAGCCTTATATTCCTGTCCGAAACGCTGGGGCACACCGTTTATCATAGGCAGGTTATGATAGTTGCTCTGCATGGTCCATATAGAGTAACGCTCACTGCTGAAAGTCTGTCGGGTATAGGTTCCTACCCCGGCGTCAATCAGCACAGGAATAGTCTGTACATAAAGCGAGAAAGTGCCCACGTCATTATGGTTATGGCTCTCATTGTTGAATCCGCCCTTGGCCGCCATAAACCAACCCGAGTCATTAGTCAGGTAGCAAAACTCGGTCTCGGGATACCATGTGCAGGCAGGCACATCATGGGCAGGAGTGGTCTTGGCCAATTCACCATTCAGCAAAACGCACTGCAAAGTACGAAACGCATCACTGCCCAAGGGAATGGAAGGTCGCTTGCCTTTCAGCAGATAAGCGGCAAAACGCATCATTTCTTCACTGCCCACGGCACGCCCGTAACGGTAGATGAGCTGCGCATCACCACCTCCCTTGGCCGAGGCGTCGGCAAAATTCACCACCCAGTCGTTGCCCACATACGAACGGCTGATATACTCGCCCATGCGGCGAATCATCGGATGGCTGAAAAGCGATACCTTGCCTGCCGTACCGTCCGACAGAATCTGCAAATAATCGTACATCTTGCCCGCTGCATGCCCCCAGTAGGAGGTTCCCTCCTCGCAGGCACCGTCCTCTTTCACAAAGTTAATGAACTTGTCAACAGACTGCATGGTGCGCCACACGGCTTCCGTCAGCCGCTCGCGGTCATTCTCAAGCAACAGATAGCATTGCAATACATTGGAGTTGCACCAGGGATTCCAGTTATTGATGATTTCGCCCGGCTTCCAATGAAAAGCCATCCACCACTCGCGGTCATTGTTCATATAAGGGTCCAGGATACGCTCCTGCAACGTCTGACGCAAACGCAGGGAAATGACCGGGTCGGCTTTGTCGAAAGTGGTGTGGAAGAAATAGTAGACCCACGACAACAGGGAACCATAATTTCCCGAACCCAAGTCTATAATCTGCTCGCGCCAGTCGGGCAGCGAACGCTTGGTGCTTTGCCGTGGCAAGTGAGCCGACAAGACCCACGACGTCATCTCGCAACTGAAAAACACGCCGTTCATCAGCTGGTCGATAAAACGCCCCTTGCCCTCGGCCAGCTCTGCCATCATCAGCGAACTGATGGCCTTACGGTTGGCCTCGTACGGATTCTGCATGATGTTCCGCTCTCCGCTGCGTTCATATTCCAGGTAGTCCGTGGCACGGATTACCTTCCACTCGTACTTCAGCATCCGCTCACCGGCCCGTATCAGTTTCTGCCTGTCTTCCTTATCGAGAAGAGCCTCCCACCCGGCCCGGTCAGTATAAGCCGGATAAGGCACCCAGGCCTGATTCATCACCAATGCTTCTTTCAGCTGCTCTTTGGTCACAGCCTTCTGCAACAGATTTCGTTCCGTATAAGCCCACGAAGCTGCGGCAAACAGCCCCAGCATACAGCACACCATCCACGTGCGCAACAAACAGTTTTTTTTCATTATCGATGTATTTTTAGGTTATTCACTCAAATATAATACCCGCCCAACCAGCAGAAGTCGGAGAATTAGCAGCCAATTGAAAGTACGACGGTGAATAATAAAACCATTAACCACAGACCCCATATATTGGCTTCTTCAGACTAAATACTTCGGCGAATGTCTGCAAAAATAATATTTTCAACCAGGAATAAAAAGAAAAAAAGCCTAACATTTGCCAGTCTGCAGTCTCTTTCATTCCATGTATATTCCAAGTACGCCATGATATCGGGAACGTCTATAGAACGAGATAAACACGACAAAGAACAGAACCGAGATATAGGTTACAAACAGAAAGCAATCTGTGCAGAGAAGTGAGGGTAAAGCTTTGCCTATATCAGACAGATTTTCTACTTTTGCATGCCGTAAGCTTCTGGCAGATATCTAAACAAAAAAAGCAGAAATCATGAGAAAGCTACTTTTTTTCTTAATGCTCCTATACCTGGCAATCCCATGTCCGGCGCAAATATACAAATATATAGGCGTGGAAGACGGGCTGAGCAACCGACGGGTCTATGCCATCAAGAAAGATGCTGAGGGCTACATGTGGTTTCTGACACACGACGGCATAGACCGCTACGACGGCTACAAGTTCAAACGCTACAAGCTGAAAGACGGTGAAGAGGAAATCAGCTCGATGATGAACCTGAACTGGCTCTATACAGATACGGAAGGGAAAGTATGGGTCATAGGACGGAAAGGAAGGGTATTCTGTTACGACCTGTATCAGGACCGTTTCAAGCTGGTGTACAAGCTGCCCGATGAGGGTAACAGTCGTCAGGGAGCACCAGTGAGCTACGGTTTCATTGACCAGAGCAATACCGTCTGGCTATGCACCCGGCAACAGATATTCCTGTATGACAGCCAAACGAAGACTTCACGCATCTTCAGCAATCCTACCGGCAAGGAAATCCATGCCATAGCCCAGCAAGACTCAGTCCAATACTACATAGGAACAGAAAACGGCTTGTACTGCCTGCGCAAGACAACATCGGGCCTCACCAATCCACAGCAGCAACAGGCGGTTGCGCCTTCCCTGCAAATCACCTCACTATACCTGCATCCTACTTCGGAAAAGGTTTTCATAGGAACTTCACAGCAGGGGGTATTTGTCTATTCGCCCAAGGGACAGCAGATTGCTGCGGCAGGTTCTCACGAACTGACTGACATCAGCATCAACCGCATCTGCCCTTTCAGCAACAAGGAACTGCTGATAGCCACCGACGGTGCAGGCATCTACAAGATGGACATGGACAACAACCGGACCCAAGCCTACATTGTGGCTGACTACAACAGCAACAACGGCATGAACGGAAACACCATCAACGACCTCTACATAGACGAGCAACAACGCATCTGGATAGCCAATTACCCCATAGGCATTACCGTCTGCAACAACAATTATCCCGAATATACCTGGATAAAACATTCGATAGGCAACCGGCAATCGCTGGTCAACGACCAGATAAACGCCATCATCGAAGACCACGAAGGCGACCTCTGGTTTGCTACCAACAACGGTGTCAGCCTGTATGAACGCCGAAGCGACACCTGGCACTCTTTCCTAAGCGAATTCAACCAGGGCAAGCACAGCGGCAACCATACCTTCATCAGCCTGTGCGAGGCTTCGCCCGGCATCATCTGGGTGGGAGGCTATAATGACGGTATCCACCGGATAGACAAGCTGCGCAAGACTGTCAGCTTTATCCCTTACAGCTTGCACGACATACGGCCCGAAATGTACACCAGAGCACTGACGCGCGATTCTTCGGGACATATATGGGCCGGAGGCTACCACAACCTGCAGGAACTGGACAAGGACGGAAACTGCCTGCGCCACATTCCGGGCCTGAGCGGCATCAGCAACATTGTAGAGAAAGACCGGGAGCATTTATGGATAGGAGGTGCCAACGGTCTGTTTCTGTTGGAAAAATCAACAGGACATTACCGTCGCATATCACTGCCGGCAGAATCAGATTTTTTATACTCCCTCTACCAGGCGGCGGACGGCAAACTGTACATTGGCATCAACAATACCGGTCTGTTAGTCTACGACACAGACAAGAACGCCTTCAGGCATTACAAGAAGGACAACAGCGCACTGCTGACCAATAACATCTACACCATATTGCCTGACAAGAACGGCAAGCTCATACTGAGCAGCGAAAGCGGCCTGTGCCGTTTTGACCCGCAGACTGAAACATTCCACAACTGGACCAAAGAACAGGGGTTGCGTTCCGACCACTTCAATGCCGGTTCGGGTACACTTTGCCAAAACGGCGATCTCATATTCGGCAGTACGGATGGAGCCATTGAGTTTGATAGCGACATGCGCTTCCCCGACCCGGGCCGCTTCAAAATCGTGTTCAGCGACTTACGCGTACTCTACCGCACGGTATACCCCGGCGAGCAACACTCGCCCCTCACCCTCCCCATTGACCAGACTGAACAGTTGCGCCTGCACTACAACCAGAATATATTCTCCATCCATGTATCGAGCATCAATTACGACGCACCTTCCCTGATACTCTACTCGTGGATGCTTGAAGGTTTCTACAATGTATGGAGCCAACCCGAACACGACTGTACCATCCATTTCACCAACCTGAGCCCGGGAACTTACACTTTGCGGGTAAAAGCCGTTTCCGGAGAAAATCCGAACTTGGTACTGGAAGAGCGCAGCATGCAAATCGTCATAGGACGCCCCCTGTGGCTCAGCATGCCGGCTCTGATAGTTTACATATTGCTGGTCATTGGTGCCAGCATGGCAGCCATGCGCATAGCAGCCATGCGCAGACAAAGAAAACTGTCGAATGAAAAGATACAGTTCTTCATCAATACGGCCCATGACATACGTACCCCACTAACCCTTATCAAGGCACCGCTGGAGGAACTGTCGGCCAATGAGCAACTGAGCCCTGGCGGAAAAAGCAATATGGACACAGCCTTGCGCAATGTCAACATACTGCTGCGCCAAACGAGCAACCTGCTCAACTTTGAAAGAGCTGCCAATTATTCACACAAGCTACACATCGGGCCGCACCGTTTGGAAACTTTCCTCACTGAACTTATTGATAGCTTCCGCCCGGGCATGGAGGCCAAGCACATAGCCCTGCACTTTGAGCATGGCTTTGAAACGGACACAGAAGCTTGGTTCGACAAGGAAAAAATAGAATCTATCCTGAAAAATCTCTTGTCAAACGCACTCAAATACACCCCGGAAGGCGGCCGCATAGAAGTGACAGCCCAGCAGGAAGGAGCTTACTGGAGCGTAAACGTCAAAGATAATGGCATAGGCATACCGGCCTCTGAACAGAAAAAACTGTTCAGAATGTACTTCAGAGGAAGCAATGCCATCAATTATAAAATAACCGGCAGTGGCATCGGACTCTTGCTGGTCAAGAAGCTGACCCAACTGCACAAAGGAAAGCTTTCCTTCAGCAGCACGGAAGGGCAAGGAACAGACATCAAAGTATCTTTTCCGCTGGCAGCATCGGCCTACCGAAAATCAGACATGGCACAACAAGCAGACAAGCCACAGGAAGACATTACCTTGCAAGACATCCTGCGCCCAACCGGCAACCATGGCCAAGAAGCCGATTCCAAACAGGAGAATACGGTTTCTGCCGATGCGGCAAGCAGCGAACGCAGCAAACTGTTGGTGGTGGAAGACAACGACGAACTGCGCAACTACCTGCAACGTAGTCTGGGCAACGAATTCGATGTCAGGGTATGCACCAACGGGAAAGAGGGCCTGAGCCTGGTGAAAGCCGACAATCCCGACCTTATTATCTCGGACGTCATGATGCCCGAAATGAGAGGTGACGAGTTGTGCCGCATCCTGAAGAACGACATTAATACGTCGCACATCCCCATCATACTGCTCACTGCACTCAACTCGGACAAGCACATCATCGAAGGACTGCAAAGCGGAGCCGACGAATATGTAGTGAAGCCTTTCAGCAACGGTGTACTGCGTGCCACCATTGCCAACCTGCTGAAGAACCGTGAAATATTGCGTCGGAAATATGCCAACCTGGAACTGAGTACACCACAGGACGACAACTCTGAATGCAGCAACTGCACCAGCGACCTAGACTGGAAGTTCATGGCTACCGTGAAGCAGGAGGTGGAAAAGCACATGGACGACACCACATTCAACGTAGACGTGCTGTGCGGACTGCTGAACATGAGCCGTACCAGCTTCTACAACAAGATAAAAGCCCTGACAGCACAGGCTCCGGCCGACTATATACGCCTCATCCGTCTGAAGCATGCCACAAAGCTGCTAAGCGAACAGAAATACAGCATCTCCGAAATAGCGGACATGACCGGATTCAGCGATGCCAAGTACTTCCGAGAGGTGTTCAAGAAACACTTCAATGTCAGCCCCAGCCAGTATGCCAAAGGAAATAAAACGAATACCAACAATGACAATAAACCATCAGTAGAACAATGAACATATACCTCGAAGCCTTCTCCATCTTCTTCAAGATAGGAGCCTTTACCATTGGAGGCGGATATGCAATGGTACCGCTTATTGAAAACGAAATCGTGACGAAGCGCAACTGGATAGCCAAGGAAGACTTCATCGACCTGCTGGCCATCTCGCAGTCGTCACCGGGCATCCTGGCTGTCAATATCTCCATCTTCATAGGCTATCGCCTCAGGGGTATCCGGGGAAGCATTGTCACTGCCTTAGGCACTATCCTGCCCTCTTTCCTCATCATCCTGGCCATTGCCCTGTTCTTCCATAACTTCAAGGACAATACTACCATTGAACACATATTCAAGGGCATACGTCCTGCCGTGGTGGCACTGATTGCCGCCCCTACCTTCAGCATGGCCAAGTCGGCCAAGATAAACCGTTATAACGTCTGGATTCCTGTTGTATCGGCTCTGCTCATCTGGCTGTTGGGATTCTCACCCATCTGGATTATCATTGCCGCCGGCGTAGGAGGCTTTGTCTGGGGTAAATATACAACCCGACACAAAACTGAAGCTTGAAAAACAAACGAGAAAATGTTTGTCTGCCAATAAATAATAGTACCTGTAAAATTCTAAAATATGATTTATCTACAACTTTTCTATACATTTTTCAAAATAGGCCTCTTTGGATTTGGAGGCGGCTATGCCATGTTGTCCATGATTCAAGGTGAGGTAGTAACCCGGTATGAATGGTTGACACCACAGGAGTTTACCGACATTGTGGCCATCAGCCAGATGACACCCGGACCTATCGGCATCAATTCGGCCACGTATGTAGGCTTCACGGCTACGGGCAACGTCTGGGGTTCCATCATTGCCACTTTTGCCGTTGTGCTGCCTTCTTTTATCCTGATGCTGACCATCAGCAAATTCTTCCTGAAGTATCAGAAACATCCTGTTGTCGAGTCGGTATTCAGCGGCCTGCGCCCTGCCGTAGTAGGTCTGCTGGCATCGGCTGCACTGGTGCTGATGAATACCGAGAACTTCGGTTCGCCCAAGGACGATACCTATACATTTGTTATCAGTTGCATCATTTTCCTGGCAGCCTTTGTAGGTACACATAAGTATAAGGTCAACCCGATATTGATGATCGTGATATGTGGCATTGCAGGGGCATTGCTGTACTGATAATCTGCTGAATACAAGTTAAAGAACCGGAAAGATCCAACATTTTTTTCGGCAACAGTACATGCTTTTTCGCTTCATTAGTTCCAGGCAAGAGTTTGTCTCACAATATATATTCTACAAATTTCAGCATTTTGCTAAAACTTGTAGAAGCAAAAAGTATTAATAATCAAAAGACTAAAGAGTTTAAAATGAAGTGTAGGAATAGCAACACTCCTTCCATTTACGAAACTATCGGCTTCAGCTTCTAACGAATTGCTGCTAAAGTGATAACTACTGTAGCTACATTTACTTCCAGAGAGACATTCAAACAAGACCTCAGTCATAACGTCTTACACAAGGAATTAGAATACATCTTGCATTGCATCTTAGCCACACGAAACTCTAACAATACTCCTAACAAAAGAGAGAAAACAGAACTTTTTTCTACCTTATTCTTCCTTTTTCTTGCTCAAAAGTCATTCTATTGTGCATTTTCTACCCCCGATTTCTTGTCAAACCCATCACTTTCCGTAAATTTGCAGGCTGACAGTCAACCGAACATCAGTCCCAGCAGATTATTGCTGCCTCTCTATTCGGCACTGATAAAAAACGAGAAACACTTATACTAATTATTTAATATCATGAGTTTAAAAATCGTAGTATTGGCAAAACAAGTGCCCGACACCCGCTGTGTGGGCAAGGATGCCATGAACGCCGACGGTACCATCAACCGTGCGGCTCTTCCGGCCATTTTCAACCCGGAAGATCTCAATGCGCTGGAGCAAGCGCTCCGCCTGAAAGACGCACATCCGGGTTCGACCGTTACCATGCTCACCATGGGACCGGGACGTGCAGCCGAAATCATTCGTGAAGGACTTTATCGCGGTGCCGATAACGGCTATCTGCTGACTGACCGCGCCTTTGCCGGTGCCGACACCTTGGCTACCTCATACGCCCTGGCAACAGCCATCCGCAAGATTGGCGAGTATGACATCATCATTGGCGGTCGTCAGGCCATCGACGGTGATACGGCACAGGTAGGCCCCCAAGTTGCCGAAAAGCTAGGCTTGCCACAGGTGACATACGTAGAGGAAATTGAAGAAGTAAAAGACGGACATATCCGGGTGAAACGTCACATTGACGGCGGTGTGGAAACCGTAGAAGGACCGCTGCCCATTGTGCTCACCGTCAACGGTAGTGCCGCTCCCTGCCGTCCGCGCAACGCCAAACTGGTACAGAAATACAAACGCGCCATGGGTGGACAGGAAAAAGCTGCGCTTACTGCTCATTGCAATCCCAACGCACTGGCTGAGATTCCTTATGCATATCTGTACGAACAACGTCCCTACCTGAACATCACGGAATGGAGCGTGGCCGACGTAAACGGAGATACCAAACAATGCGGTCTCAGCGGTTCACCTACCAAAGTGAAGAAGATTGAAAACATCGTCTTCCAGGCCAAGGAGAGCAAAACATTGACAGGCAGCGATGCGGATGTAGAAAACCTGATTGTAGAACTGATTGCAAATCATACGATTGGGTAATCTTCAATATTTAAGTAATAAAGTAATAGAGAAGGTATCAGTTCATCCACGATGAACTTCAGAAGGTAAAGCTCAAATGAAGCAGACTTGACAAGAAAGGCTATTGAACTTTACCTACTAAGCCAGCTTGCTGGCTGATAATACTTTACCTCCTTTATTACCTTTAAAGCAGAATAAAAGACTATGAACAACGTATTTGTATATTGTGAGATGGACGGCTGCCATGTTGCCGACGTCAGTCTCGAACTTTTGACCAAAGGCCGCAAGCTGGCCAACGAGCTGGGCTGCCAGTTGGAAGCCATCTGCGCAAGCACCGGCCTTGAAGGTGTAGAAAAGCAAGTATTGCCCTTCGGTGTAGACCGCGTACATGTGTTCGACGCCCCGGGTCTCTTCCCTTATACTTCCCTGCCCCATACTTCTATCCTTGTCAACTTGTTCAAGGAAGAGAAGCCTCAAATCTGCCTGATGGGTGCTACCGTTATCGGCCGTGACCTGGGTCCACGTGTATCTTCTGCCCTGACCAGTGGTTTGACAGCCGACTGTACTCAGCTAGAAATCGGTAGCCACGAGGACAAGAAACTTGGCAAAACATACGAAAATCTGCTCTACCAGATTCGCCCTGCATTCGGTGGTAACATCGTTGCTACCATCGTCAACCCCGAACACCGCCCACAGATGGCTACCGTCCGCGAAGGTGTGATGAAGAAGGAAATCCTTGACGAGAACTATCAGGGTGAGGTAATCCGCCATGACGTAGCTAAGTATGTACACGAAACAGACTATGTGGTAAAGGTTATCGACCGCCACGTAGAAAAAGCCAAACACAACCTGAAGGGTGCTCCTATCGTAGTGGCTGGAGGTTATGGCATGGGCTCGAAAGAAGGTTTCGACATGCTGTTTGAACTGGCCAAGGAACTCCACGCCGAGGTAGGTGCCAGCCGTGCTGCCGTTGACGCCGGCTTTGCCGACCATGACCGTCAGATTGGCCAGACAGGTGTAACGGTTCACCCAAAACTTTACATTGCCTGCGGTATCTCCGGCCAGATCCAGCATATCGCCGGCATGCAGGATGCGGGTATCATCATCTCTATCAACAATGATGAGAATGCACCTATCAACACCATTGCTGATTATGTAATCAACGGAACCGTGGAAGAGGTGATTCCGAAAATGATTAAGTATTATAAGAAGAATAGTAAGTAATCTTTGTCCAGAAGTTATAGAAGTTAATGAAGTTACAGAAGTTAAAGCCGATAGATATGTTATGACACAGAGTTTCAAAGATCTGATTACGTGGCAGAAAGCACATGAATTTGTACTATTAGTATACAAATTTACCAATGCTTTCCCCAGCCATGAGCGCTTTGGATTAATGTCACAATTTCAACGTGCTGCGGTTTCCATTGCCGCAAATATTGCTGAAGGATATAAAAAGACCGGCAAATCAGATAAACTTCGATTAATGAATGTCGCACAAGGCAGTTTGGAAGAGTGCAGATACTATATACTTCTTTCTAAAGACCTGAAATACATTACTGAAGAAATTAGTTTAATATTGACAGAAAGAATAGAGAATGTCAGCCGCTTACTGAATGCCTATTGTAAGGCAGTTCAAAACAGTAAGTTTACTGGTATAATAGAAGATTCATAAGCTACTCATTTGGCTTTAACTTCTACATGAACGAAGTGAATGGATAACTTCTTTAACTTCTCTAACTTCCTAAAAGTAAAAAGTTATGCCCAATTTTTATACTGAACACCCGGAATTGCGCTTCCATCTGAACAATCCGTTGATGGAACGCATTTGCGAACTTAAAGAACGCAACTATAAAGACAAGGACGAGTATGACTATGCGCCGCAAGACTATGCCGACGCTATGGACTCGTACGACAAAGTATTGGAAATCACCGGTGAGATTACCGGTGAAGTGATTGCCGCCAACGCAGAAGGCGTAGACCAGGAAGGTCCGCACTGCGCCAACGGCCGTGTGGAATATGCCAGCGGTACGAAGCAGAACCTCGACGCCATGGTGAAGGCAGGCCTGAACGGCATGACCATGCCACGCCGCTACGGTGGCTTGAACTTCCCCATCACTCCCTACACCATGTGTGCTGAGATTGTGGCTCAGGCTGATGCCGGTTTTGGCAACATCTGGTCACTGCAGGACTGTATCGAGACACTGTACGAATTCGGTAACGAAGACCAGCACAGCCGTTTCATTCCACGTATCTGCGCCGGTGAGACCATGTCCATGGACCTGACAGAGCCTGATGCTGGTTCAGACTTGCAGAGCGTGATGCTGAAAGCTACCTACGACGAAGCTAACCAATGCTGGCGTCTGAACGGTGTGAAGCGTTTCATCACCAACGGTGACGCTGACCTGCACCTCGTATTGGCCCGTTCAGAAGAAGGCACACACGATGGCCGCGGTCTGTCCATGTTCATCTACGACAAACGCGACGGTGGTGTAGACGTTCGCCGCATTGAGAACAAGCTGGGTATTCACGGTTCTCCTACCTGTGAGCTCGTCTACAAGAATGCAAAAGCAGAACTCTGTGGCGACCGCAAGCTGGGTCTGATAAAATACGTTATGGCTCTGATGAACGGTGCCCGTCTGGGAATTGCCGCACAGTCTGTAGGCTTGAGTCAGGCAGCATACGACGAAGGTCTGGCATACGCCAAAGACCGCAAGCAGTTTGGCAAAGCCATCATCGAGTTCCCGGCTGTCTATGACATGCTGGCTACCATGAAAGCCAAGCTCGACGCAGGCCGTTCGCTGCTCTATCAGACTTCTCGCTACGTTGACGTATACAAGGCATTGGACGACATTGCCCATGAACGCAAGCTGACACCCGAAGAACGTCAGGAACAGAAGAGATTTGCCAAGATGGCCGACGCCTTCACTCCGCTGGCCAAGGGTATGAACTCTGAATATGCCAACCAGAATGCCTATGACTGCATCCAGATTCACGGTGGTTCAGGCTTCATGATGGAGTATGCCTGCCAACGTATCTACCGCGACGCACGTATCACCAGCATTTACGAAGGTACTACTCAGTTGCAGACTGTAGCAGCCATCCGCTACGTGACCAACGGCACTTATGCTTCTATCCTGCGCGAGTACGAACAGATTCCGTGCAGCGAAGCCATGCAGCCGCTGATGGACCGTGTAAAAGAGATGACCAACAAGCTGGAAGCCTGCACCACCGCCATAAAGGAAGCACAGAACCAGGAGTTGCTCGACTTCACCGCGCGCCGTCTCTACGAAATGGCAGCGGACTGCGTCATGTCGCAGCTCATCATTCAGGATGCCACAAAAGCTCCCGAGCTGTTTGCACAGTCAGCACAGGTTTATGTCAACTATGCAGAGTCTGAAGTAGAGAAGCACTTCAACTTCATCCGCAAGTTTAAGGCTGAGGAGCTGGAAAACTACCGCAAGTAATTACTTGAAACATAATCTTGAAGAGTCGGTTCGCTATTGATAGCTGAACCGTCTCTTTTTTATTGTATGAAAACACTTGAAATCCACAAAATTCCTAAACCGGACATCACAAAATCCACACGTCTTACAACCAGTCTTTCTTTGTAGCACTTCCTATTGTAATCATATTGTCTTCCAGAATGAAACCAACCCAAAGATAACTCACTAATCTATCGTTTACATGTTTCCTTTTAATTATCAGTAAAAGTGTCACAATCTTCTGTAGTATCGTTACGCCTTTTTGTACAATGTACTGGTATCTTTGCTTCAAAAAAGAAGCATGATGAGTACAAATGAAAAAATAAACAGAAGAGACTTCATCAGGACTTCCGTTATGACCACTGGAGCTCTGCTCACTTCCACGACTATATCGGGGCAGGCTATGAATCTGTTGCGAAGAGAAAAGAATGATACCAAGCTGGTAGATGACGGAATATTGAAAAATGTGTGCGACATCCATCTACATTGCCATCCGGATTCACGGACACGTTCAGTGGATGAATACTCTTTTATGCGCGAAGCAATGGCAGCAGGATACAGAGCCGTCATGTTCAAGTCCAACGACTTCAGTTGCCACGACCGGGCATATATCATACGCCAGGCATTACCCAATGCAGTATGTTTCGGCAGTTTCTGCATGAACCGTGTACACGGCGACAAGGTGAATGCGTATGCTGCGCAAAAAGCAGTTGAAACAAGTGGAGGGCTGTGTCGCTGCATCTGGATGCCGACATTGGACGCTGCTTACCAGTATCGATATGAAAAACACAAGGGAAAAGGTATCCCTGTATTGGACGAAAACAGGCAAGTCTTGCCGGAAGTCATAAAAGTAATGGAAATATGTGCAGAAGCTGACATTATTTTTGCAACCGGACATTCTTCGCCGGAAGAAAGCATGATACTTGTCCGCAAAGCGCATGAAATCGGTGTAAAACGTATCGTTGTCACTCATGCTAATTCCTATATATGGACCATGACACACAGCCAAATCAAACAGTGCATTGATCTTGGTGCATACATAGAATATTGCTACCTGCCTTGCCTATGGGGAGAAGGAACAAAAATGCCACAATACAAACAGCAAAGCATTGAAGAATTTGCTTCGTTTGTCCGCATTGACCCGACACGCAGTTTCATCTCCACAGATTTGGGACAGAAGGTAATGCCCCACCCTATTGAAGGCATGAGGGATTGCATCTTAAAACTGCAAGCCATCGGCCTATCTCAAAAAGACATTAACTTACTCGTTCGGAGTAATCCAGCATGGCTGATAGGTTTAGACAGATAAAAAAGAAAGAATATGGACAGACGTAATTTCATCAAAAGCGGCTTTCTTACCGCAGCCGCAGGAGCCTTAAACGGCCCGAAAGCCATTGCGCAGGAAGCAGAAAAGCGAGCGATAGAGGAACAGTTATCAAAAAACATCCTCAATTACAATCCACAAATGCAATATCGCCCAATGGGACAAACTGGAGTAAAGGTTTCGGCACTTGGCTTCGGGATGTTGCGCCTGCCGATGAAAAATGGACACGTAGACTTCGACCAAACCACATCCATGGTACACCGTGCCATTGAAGGGGGCGTAAACTACATTGACACGGGCCGTGTCTATCTTGGCGGTGAAAGCGAACAAGCGGTGGGCAAAGCCCTTGCCGGGGGCTGGCGCGACCGTGTTTATGTAACGTCAAAAATGCCATGGTGGGAAATGCAAAGCGCAGATGACTTTGAAAAGTTCTTCGACCAGTCACGACGAACCATCGATACGGACGTGATAGACTTTTATCACATCCACATGATTATGCATCGTGCATGGAAGGATTATGTATTGCCTTACAAACTCATTGAAAAAATGGAACGCCTGAAAGCACAAGGCAAGATACGCTTCATGGGCTTTTCCTTCCACGACAGCCTGCAACTCTTTAAAAAAGTGGTAGAATATACACCGGCTTGGGACTTTTGCCTCATCCAACACAATTATCTGGATTATGAATATGAAGCAGGTGTGCTTGGTCCGAAATATGCCGCAGCCAACGGCATGGGACTGGCGGTGATGAAACCTGTCCGTACAGGATTTCTTGCGAACCTGCCACAATCCATGCGTGATGCACTTGCCCCTACGGGCATCCATAAGCCAGATACAGAGTGGGCATTGGATTACTTATGGGACATTCCCGAAGTCAGCGTGGCTGTCAGCGGTATGGGCAGCATGGCTGATGTGGAGAATAACCTGAAGTATGCCGCCAAAGCTCGCCCGAATATGCTTACCCCAGCCGAACGCACGGCTTTAGGTGCAGCCATCTATGCCTATCGTCATGCACCAGGGCACATCGATTGCACTGGCTGTTACCAATGCATTCCTTGTCCGCATAATGTAGCCATCGACTATATCTTCGCCTACGTGTATAATAACTATATCCTGCACCAAAACAAGGAACGGGCTATGGCTGACTACACCATCTCAATGTCACCAGTCCAACGTGGCGACCCGGCATCCTCATGCGTAGGTTGCGGTCAATGTTTGGCAAAATGCCCGCAGCATTTGGATATCCCGAAGTTGCTGACGAGAGTAAAGGAAACGTTGGGAAGATAACAGGTATATTCAAAATTCCTTCCTCCCAATAACAGAGCTATTCAAAAGGCCTAATAAATATATCATAACACGGTCATTTCAAATTAAGGAGAATTGTATCGGACCATTTGAGACAGGGTTAGCAAAACAAAGAGACAAGCCTGCTTTAATTGATAACCTCGTCAGTACATTTTAGTTTCATGCCTTGAAACTGGTGGTTTCATCCGTTGAAACTAACGGTTTCATCCGCTGAAACTAATGGTTTCATGCCTTGAAACTAATTTGAAACTTGCCTCTTTGATGAAAGAGCCGCGTATATAAAAATAGGAATACTCTATGTCATAAAAACATTTACAGTCTTTTACGGACAAAAAGAGCTTATTCCACACCTCACATCTACTGGCATTTGAATATAGCCGACATAAAAGATATATAATATCCAAACTGTATTGCAACGGAACTGACATGACCAAGAATATGAAAATTCACAAGATAGATAAGCAACTTATACACAAGAAAATCAAGAATATAAAATAGAAATAAAGATTATGCAAACTATTAAATTAAGCAATGGAGTAGAAATGCCGCAAGAAGGATTCGGCGTATTCCAGATATCAGACCTCAAGATATGCGAACTGGCTGTATCGGAAGCGATTGCTACGGGATACCGCCTTATTGACACTGCCTCTTCCTATAAAAATGAGGAAGCAGTGGGTGCAGCCATCCACAAGTCAGGACTCCCCCGCGAGGATTTTTTCGTTACTTCAAAAGTTTTCATCAACGAAACGGGATATGAGCAGACGAAAAAAGCTTTCTACAAGACGCTCGACAATCTTGGCTTTGATTATCTAGATTTATACCTCATTCACATGCCTTTCGGTGACTACTATGGTGCATGGCGAGCAATGGAAGAGCTCTATAAGGAAAAACGCATCCGTGCCATTGGTGTAAGCAACTTCCAGAGCGACCGCATCATAGACCTCTGCTATACTGCTGAAATCAGACCGATGGTCAATCAACTTGAACTTCACCCTTTCTATCAAAGAGAGGAAGAATTGACTGTCTTACGCGAATACAATATCACTCCTCAAGCATGGGCTCCTTTTGCAGAAGGAATGAATGGCATGTTTACTAACCCAGTGTTGAAAGGTATTGCGGCAGAACATGGTAAATCGGTGGCACAAATCATCCTCAGATGGAATGTGCAACGGGGTGTAGGCATCATTCCGAAATCTGTCCACCGTAATCGTATGGAAGAGAACCTTGCCATTTGGAATTTTGAACTATCAGCAGAAAATATGCACCAAATTGCCACACTTGATCTTGCACATCCGCTGATGCTCGACCCACGTAAGCCAAGCGAAGTTCATAGGCTTTTCAATTATCTGGAGAATCCAGTATTGACAAGTCTATAAAATCTTCCCAAACATTACCTGCAAAAGAGTTTTTAATGATTAATCTTGTCGCCTTTCATATCTCCACAACCTATATGTTGGCAAGAATAATGTGTCCATCAGGTCCGTAACCTCTGACAATACTCCGACGGAGTAATTCCCTCTTGTTTTTTGAACATCCTGCTGAAATGCTGAGAATATTCAAAACCTAGGTGGTCTGACACCTGCGACACATTTTCTCCGGCAGCAAGCATGTTCTTGGCAAGCTGAGTAACAAAACGTCGAATGTGACTACTGGCACTTCCACCCGTAGTTTTTTTGACGACATCGCCAAAATAGTTAGGCGACATGCACAGCTTGTCCGCACAATACTGTACGGTAGGCAAACCAAGGGTTAATTGGAGCTCATCCTCAAAATAATCTCGAAGCAAGCGGTCAAAGCGAACCAGAATGTCGGAATTCTCAACCTTACGGGTAACGAACTGGCGATTGTAGAAACGCTGACAGAAGTTGAGAGCCAATTCAATATAATTCACAAGAATGGCGTTCTGAAGCTCATCCTGTTTCTTACCCACTTCTTCTCGTATCTGACGCATCAGTAAAACAAAGATATCGTGTTCTTCATCGGTCATGTGCAAGGCTTCATTCACCCGATAATCAAAAAAAGAATACTCCTTGATATGCCTTTCTAGCGGAAATCCATGCAGCAGGTCGGGATGAAAAAGAAGTGCCCATCCTGTTATTGCCACCCGTTCACCATTGTCCTCCTTACCTCCTATTTGCCCGGGAGCCACACAAAGTAGCGTACCTTTGTTGTAATCATATTTACCACACCCATAATCCAAGTCCACATCGGTATCATCACGAAGAAACAGCCCATACACACTGTAATTGTTCAGACTATGGCGTATAGGCGACACCTCGGCATAATCAATGACACAAACCAGAGGATGCCGGCTAGTACATCCCAGGTAACTGCCATAGTCATTGACGTTACTTACTTTCAATATTTTGCCCATCGCGTTTCCTATTAGTTATGTAGGTCAGCGGCATTGCTGCCGCTTTCCCCATTAAGAACTGTACGTGCG
>USEY01000033.1 GCA_900553815.1 uncultured Bacteroides sp. | reverse complement strand
ATTTGATTATATGCGACTTATGAGAATATGTTAATCAATCTTTGGGACACTAGTGTGGCGTGCCGCGTCTCCCCGTTCGCATTCTAATTTTAGGCCCCATATTATTCTGTTTATCAGATAAATACTGTGAAACCTGCGTCCTGAGACGCGGCACGCCACGTCTCTACTAAGGCTGGGCTGTCTTTCTCATAGATAGTTGTTGTTTGTATCTTAAGACCTACCGTGGAAAGTCTTAAGAGCTGGCACGAAAGGTCTTAAGAACTACCGAGCCAACAGTTAACTCCTTTACAACACAGAAAAAACTGGCGTGAAGCCAACCTGAGGTGAAGCTTTCACCATATATATTTGTAAGAAAGGGATTTATGGCTGAAGGTGAAGGCGTGAAACTTCAGGCGGAAAACAGAGAAATAAGGCAGTTGGCAGAACGTTTTGACCTCGACATGTAGTAAGATGGAGAATGCAAAGAGGGACTTTAGCGTGCTAACTATGGACTTTGGAATGCTGAAGAGGAACTTTACGGAAACAGATACGGCTGCGTGACCTGACGCAGCCGTATCTGTTAGTCAACGCAGCCGCAAGCGTGAGCCAATGCAGCCGTAAGTGTGAATGATAGCAGTAGACTCCTTGTCTGTTAGCAGTTTACTACTATCACGTCAGTAGTCCACTGCTATCGCGCAAAGTGTTTACTGCTATCATGCTTCTGATAGGGTGGAGATTCTTATTGAACGTCTACAACCACCATCCATTTCTGCAAATTCTCAATATTCCGTAGAATATCAGCAAGTTACAAAGACGATAAAACAAAAGCGACAACTGATTTTCATCAATTGTCGCTTTCAGTCGGAATGAGGCGACTCGAACGCCCGACCCCTACGTCCCGAACGTAGTGCGCTACCAACTGCGCTACATTCCGATTTTTTGGGCATCCGGGGAGGAACTAACAAACCTCCTTTCGTTTTTGACGGTGCAAAGATAGGAAAAAGGTTCAATCTGGCCAAAATAAAAAGAAATAATTTTTTTCTTGTTCGTCGTGGAACTCTAATAATGGCATGAATGGCTGAATGGGTGGAAGGCTATTGCAGTTTGATTATGAGTCTATTGTATGGCTATCTGCTTTTCTTGTCATGGCTATTTTTTTGTGGCAATTTGGTTAAATCCTTTTGTCCATTCATCGAAGTTTCTAGATGTGTCATAATGAACTATTATGAATTTCTGTAATTGTTTTTTTACTTATAGAAGTATGCAATCCTAATAATTATTAATCATATTGATAAAGAACAGAAAACTCGATTGATTAAATTCGTTTTCTATTTATATTTGCAAACACAAAAAAAGGCTTGAATTAGAAACTGTTTTATTAGAGTTATAATGGGAGGGTATAAGGTTACTGTGTCCAGGACAGAATTGAAGACACGTATTGTAGAAAAAGCTGTGGAGCAATTTACATAAAACGGAATAAAAAGCGTGACCATGGATGACATAGCTGCTATGCTTGGAATTTCGAAACGTACGCTTTATGAGATATTTGCTGACAAGGAAGCTCTGCTTGAAGAATGTATTCAGCGCGAACAGGCAGAGAGTGAGGAGTTTGTGAAGAGTGTACTGGGTACCTCGCAAAATGTATTGGAAGTGTTGTTGAAATGCTATCAGCGGAGCATTGAAAAGTTTCATGCGACCAACAAGCGCTTTTTTGAAGATTTGAAGAAGTATCCTAAGGCTTATGCCCAGATGTCAAGACGGCAAGATAAGGATGTGGAAAAAACCGTCGAGTTCTTCAGAGAGGGCGTCAGACAAGGCATCTTTAGAGATGATATTAATTTTTATATCATGAATCGTCTGGTAAGGGAGCAGCTGGATGTGCTGATGAATACGGATATTTGTGAGGAGTATTCGTTTGTTGAGGTATATGAGTCTATTATGTTCACTTACCTGCGAGGCATCTCGACTGAACGGGGGGCAAAGGTGCTGGAGGAATTTGTAAGAGAGTACAGAAAGAAACGTTAATCAAGATAAAGGCCGGAAGGCCTTTTTTTGTGGGCATTCGGATATGGAGCGGTGGCTGCTTTTATATGGAGAGATACTGTTCTTGTAAGCAGGTTGTTTCAATATGTCTTATCGGTTAGCGCGAGTAATGTTCTGAACGAGTATGCTGACTGTTAGGATTTTCGTACGCTGATGATTGCTCATAATTGGTTTGCTTGCAGGGAAATAGTTTATTGTTTATGCCGGGTGTGGCTGAGTGGAGGAATGCTTGGATAAGTTTAACCTTTATCATTATATATAAATAATGTATTGGTTGAGTTATTTATTGAATTATCTTTGCGGCTGCTTATGATGAAAAACTATTTGAAACATACAGGTTTGTTGATGCTGTTGGTAGTTGGCATGTTGCTGGCTATGCACTTTCTGCCGCGCATAGAGTTGGGAGGCCGGGTGATGAGGCGTGTCGATTTGTTGTCAGATGTACGTCCTCGTGTGGTAGAGGAAGCAGTGGATGATACTGCGTTTCTGATGTCTCCTAAGCCGAAGCCTGTCTTTGTGGATTCTTGTCCGCAGGGAAAGGTTTGTATTGAGGATTATGGCGATTCGACTCATCGCGGAATGGAACCTTTTTATCAGGCGCTTGACGGGGCCGGTAAGCGGGTGGTGCGCATCGCGTATTTCGGTGATTCTTTTATTGAGGCAGATATACTTACTGCTGATTTACGTGAAATGCTTCAGCAGAAATACGGAGGAAGTGGGGTAGGATTTGTGCCGGTTACTTCTAATGTCAATGGCTTTCGGCCAACGGTGAAACATTCGTTTTCCGGTTGGGAGTCGCATGCAGCTGTAGATACGATTGGCTTTGACGCTTCCAGACAAGGCTTGTCGGGACATTACTTTTTGCCTCGCTCGTCAGGTGCTTATGTAGAATTGAAGGGTCAGGACAAATATGCGTCGCGTCTTGATACCTGTAGGCGAGCTTCTGTTTTCTTCAAATCCTCGTCTTCCGGCTTGCTGAACGTGCGGCAGAATGGGGCAGCGAGCCAACAACTTGCCATGGAGCCTGCAGGGAATATCCAGGCGTTGTCGGTAGATGGACGCATCGGCAGTGTGCGGTGGACGGTGGAGCAGGCCGATTCGGCTGTATTCTATGGCGTATCGATGGACGACGTGATGGGCATAGGTCTGGATAACTTCTCGTTGCGTGGCGCGTCCGGACTTTCTTTGCGCCGGATACCTTTGGAGACCTTGCGCGATTTTGACCGTTGCCGTCATTACGACCTGATAGTATTGCAGTATGGCTTGAATGTGGCTACCGAGCGTGGCCGCAATTATGACCATTATGCGGCCGGCCTTCGCGAAGCAATAGAACATCTGAAAAAGGCATTCCCTGAAGCCGGGCTACTGATAGTGGGAGTGGGCGACCGCGACTATCGTACGGAAGAGGGCGAGTTGCGAACCATGCCGGGCATCAAGAATCTGGTGCGCTATCAGCAGAACCTGGCGGCCGACTGCGGCATAGCCTTTTGGAATCTGTTTGAAGCCATGGGAGGAGACCTCAGTATGGCCAAGCTGGTTGAAGCCAAGCCGGCGAAAGCCAATCTGGACTATACCCATATCAATTTCCGCGGCGGTAAATACCTGGCTGGCCTGCTCTATGAAGCGCTGGTTTGGGGAAAAGAACAATATGACAAGAAACGGGCGTATGAAATGGAATAGGAGTTTTTCGGCTTATTGCCTGCGCGTTGTCTGTTCGTTAGGGTTGCTTGTATCTACGCTGGTGGTGAGGGCGCAAGACGCCGTGCCGTCTTTGTTGGAGCCCGATTCTGTAATTCCCGATTGCGATACCCTTTTCCTGTACAGTCACCGAACTGATACGGTTGTTTTACCTTTCTTGTGCTTGCCCGAAACCTTTCAGAATGTGAGCGACAATCAGCTGACCGACAGCTTGGGCGTGTTGCATCCCGTATGGGAGCGCTTGCGGATGCTGAAGTTGGCGGCTGGTGCCGGCCAGGTGAGCGACAGTCTGAATATAGTCCATGTGGGCGACAGCCACGTGCGTGGACACATCTTTCCGCGTACCGCCGGCGAAGTGCTGAAGCAGGCCTTTGGTGCTGTGCGATATACGGATTTTGGCATCAATGGCGCTTTCTGTTTCACCTTCTTGCGTCAGGACCGCATAGACCGGATAGCAGATTTGCATCCCGATTTTCTGATTCTGTCTTTGGGCACAAACGAAAGCCACAACCGACGTTATAATTCCACGCTTCATTATCGGCAGATGGAAGAGCTGGTGCGCGAATTGCGTGCCCGCTTGCCCAATGTGCCCATATTGGTGACTACTCCGCCGGGGTCTTACGAACGTCAGCGTACGAGCCGTCGTCGTCGGTCGTATGTCATCAATCCGCGAACTTCGACTACGGTAAAGACCATTGAACGCTGTGCCGATGCCAATGGCTTGGCCTATTGGGACATGTACAACCTGCTGGGTGGCGCGAAGCGTGCCTGCCTGAACTGGCAAGAAGCCGGGCTGATGAGGCCCGACCATATCCACTTCATGCCCGAAGGCTACAAGCTACAGGGCGAGTTGCTGGGTCAGGCTTTGTTGAAGGCATATAATAATTATGTGAAGTCACAGTAACTGAAGTCCTAAAAGAGGTTTTCTTATTTTATAATACGAGTTTGTTTATACCTGCTTTTGTCAAGTAATAGTTTTTATTTCCAGTATATGAGTATTCCAGATATCGACTTGTCTCTGTTGCCCGGTTTATTTACTTATAGTCCAGACTCTCCGATGATATTCAGCAGCGGCCTTTTCCTGTGGCTGTTTCTGGCATTTGTGTGGGTATATCTGTTGTTGCGGAAGCGGACCACGGCACGCCTGGTGTTTGTGACACTCTTCTCCTATTATTTCTATTATAAAAGCAGCGGAACGTGCTTCTATCTGCTGGCACTGGTGACGGTCAGCGACTTTTGCATTGCCCGTTTGATGGAGCGTGCCGAGTCTAAAGTGATACGCAAGCTGTGGGTGACGCTTAGCCTGACCATTAATCTGGGACTTTTGTGCTATTTCAAGTATACCAATTTCTTGGGCGGGGTTATAGCTTCTTTTACGGGTGGTACCTTTACACCGCTGGATATTTTCCTGCCGGTGGGCATTTCATTCTTCACCTTCCAGTCGCTGAGTTATACCATTGACGTCTACCGGCGCGAGATTACGCCGCTCCGCAACCTGCTTGACTATGCCTTCTACGTGTCCTTTTTCCCTCAGCTGGTGGCAGGTCCTATTGTCCGTGCCAAGGATTTCATTCCCCAGATACGTCGTCCGCTGTTCGTTTCGCAGGAAATGTTTGGTCGGGGCATATTCCTGATAGTGAGCGGACTATTCAAGAAAGCGGTGATTTCCGACTATATCAGTGTCAACTTTGTAGAACGTATTTTCGACAATCCGTCGCTCTATTCGGGTGTGGAAAACCTGATGGGTGTCTATGGCTATGCGCTCCAAATTTATTGTGATTTCTCCGGCTATAGCGATATGGCCATAGGTATTGCCTTGTTGTTGGGATTTCATTTCAACATCAACTTCAATTCGCCCTATAAGTCAGCATCTGTTACTGAGTTTTGGCGGCGCTGGCACATTTCGCTTTCGGGCTGGTTGCGCGATTATCTGTATATTTCCCTGGGTGGCAACCGAAAAGGTAAGTTCAGACAGTATCTGAATCTGATTATCACCATGTTCCTGGGTGGATTGTGGCATGGGGCGTCGTGGAACTTTGTTCTGTGGGGTATGTTGCATGGAGTGGCCTTGGCAGTGCACAAAGCCTGGATGTCTGTAACGGGGCGTCGCAAGGGTGAGGCAAGTCATGGGCTGCGGCGTTTGGGCGGCATCATTGTCACCTTTCATTTTGTCTGCTTCTGTTGGATATTCTTCCGTAATGCGGAGTTCAGCACGTCGGTCGATATGTTGAGACAGATATTCACGGCTTTCCATCCGCAACTGCTTCCTCAGTTGCTGTCGGGCTATTGGGAAGTATTCGCGCTGATGCTGCTGGGCTATGTGCTTCATTTCCTTCCTGACCGTTGGGAGCGTGCCTGCACGACTGGAGTTATCCGCCTGCCATTGTTGGGCAAGGCTTTGCTGGTAGTGCTGGTGGTTTACATCGTTATTCAAGTGAAAAGCGCAGGCATACAGCCTTTTATTTATTTCCAATTCTAGGAATAGTTGTCTACAGGCAGGACTGTTATTTTGTTTTGTCTTTAGCAAGGTTATTTGTCTTCAGTACAAACAAGTGTCCAAAATACCTATGTTCATCAGTATCATGTATTGTGATAAAAGAAATCATGTAACATGATAACGGGAATCATGATACATGATAATAGGAATCATGTAACATGATTATATGACAAATGTAGGCAGTGACAGGATTTGTCCGAATGGTAAATTCGTTAAATCCTAAGCTTTGAAACCTGTTTGCTGGCTTCTTCTATTGCACTATCTTAACAGACGGCAAACTCACTCCGCTTCTTTTAACGCCTAATTAGCATTTATAGCTAATTTATTGTAGATGAATATATGTGCTTATAAACAAAATTTGTAACTTTGCGCCACTAAACAAATTATACGCATACTTAATATTACGTAAATCCATGTCTGAAACGAAAAGAATTAAAACAGCGTTGGTATCTGTTTACCACAAGGAAGGTTTGGATGAAATTATTTCCAAGCTACACGAAGAAGGCGTAGAGTTCCTCTCAACAGGTGGAACACGCCAGTTTATAGAATCTTTAGGCTATCCCTGCAAGGCAGTGGAAGAGCTTACGACATACCCTTCCATTCTTGGCGGACGTGTGAAGACATTACATCCGAAAGTATTCGGTGGCATCCTTTGCCGTCGCGGATTGGAACAAGACATGCAGCAAATCGAAAAATATGAAATACCCGAAATAGACTTGGTAATTGTTGACCTCTATCCGTTTGAGGCCACCGTTGCCAGTGGCGCTTCTGAAGCCGAGATTATCGAAAAGATTGATATAGGTGGCATTTCGCTGATTCGTGCAGCCGCCAAGAACTACAACGACGTGGTTATCGTGGCTTCTCAGGCTCAGTACCAGCCGCTTCGCGACATGCTGATGGAACACGGTGCTACTACAACACTGGAAGAGCGCCGTTGGTTTGCCAAAGAAGCGTTTGGCGTATCTTCTCACTATGATACGGCTATCTTCAACTACTTCGACGGCAATGAAGGTTCTGCTTTCCGCTGCTCGGCCAACAATCAGAAGATGTTGCGCTATGGTGAGAATCCTCATCAGAAAGGTTTCTTCTATGGCAATCTGGATGCCATGTTCGACCAGATTCATGGTAAGGAAATCTCTTACAACAACCTGCTCGATATCAATGCAGCTGTTGACCTTATTAACGAGTTTGGCAATGAAACCACTTTCGCTATCCTGAAGCACAACAATGCTTGTGGTCTGGCTACCCGTCCTACCGTGCTCGAAGCTTGGAAGGATGCTTTGGCTGGCGACCCTGTTTCTGCTTTTGGTGGCGTGCTGATTACGAATGCCGTTATCAACAAGGAGGCAGCCGAGGAAATCAACAAGATATTCTTCGAAGTTATCATTGCTCCTGACTACGATGTGGATGCACTCGAAATTCTGGGTCAGAAGAAGAACCGCATCATCTTGGTTCGCAAGCCCGGCGAGTTGCCTACCCGTCAGTTCCGTTCGTTGCTGAACGGCGTATTGGTTCAAGACCGCGATTTGAAGATTGAGACTCCTGCCGACCTGAAGGTAGTAACTACCAAGGCTCCTACGGCTGAGGAAATTGAAGATATGCTGTTTGCCAACAAGATTGTAAAGAACAGTAAGTCTAACTCTATCGTATTGGCTAAGGGTAAGCAGCTGATTGCAAGTGGTGTAGGACAGACTAGCCGTGTGGATGCCCTGAAGCAGGCCATCGAAAAGGCCAAGAGCTTTGGCTTCGACCTGCACGGTGCTGTCATGGCCAGCGACGCGTTCTTCCCCTTCCCCGACTGTGTGGAGATAGCCGGCAATGAAGGTGTTACTGCTGTTATCCAGCCGGGCGGAAGTATCAAGGACCAGCTCTCGTTTGACTACTGCAATGAGCATGGCATCGCCATGGTTACTACTGGTTTCCGTCATTTCAAACATTAATTAGATACAGGCCACGGCCCGTGTTTTAGGTTATTACTGTGGAAGTCGGAATGCGCCCCTGCGTGCATTCCGACTCTTCGGTAGCATAGAGCAGGATGTCCTTTGAAAAAGCATACACAACGGATTCTTCTCTGTTTCAGTACTTTCACAGAAACGCGGACCGTGATTTATACAAATCAATATGGGATTATTTTCTTTTACACAAGAAATAGCGATGGACTTGGGCACTGCCAATACTATCATTACTTCCAATGGTAAGATTGTGGTGGACGAGCCTTCGGTAGTGGCACTTGACCGTCGTACAGACAAGATGATTGCTGTAGGCGAAAAGGCCAAGATGATGCATGAGAAGACTCACGATAACATCCGTACGATTCGCCCCTTGCGTAATGGTGTGATAGCCGACTTCTACGCGTGCGAGCAGATGATACGTGGTCTTGTCAAGATGGTGAATACTCGTCGCCGTCTGTTCTCTCCGTCACTGCGTATGGTGATTGGTGTACCTTCGGGCAGTACTGAAGTAGAACTGAGAGCTGTGCGTGACTCTGCCGAGCATGCGGGCGGACGCGATGTATATCTTATTTTCGAACCAATGGCTGCTGCTATCGGTATCGGTATTGATGTGGAAGCACCTGAGGGCAACATGATAGTGGATATAGGCGGTGGCTCTACGGAGATTGCCGTAATATCATTGGGTGGTATTGTGTCGAACAACTCCATCCGTATAGCAGGTGACGACCTTACAGCCGATATTCAGGAATATATGAGCCGTCAGCATAATGTGAAGGTGAGCGAGCGTATGGCCGAGCGTATCAAGATTAGCGTGGGAGCTGCTCTGACCGACTTGGGCGAGGATGCTCCTGAAGACTATGTCGTACACGGTCCTAACCGCATCACGGCTTTGCCTATGGAGGTGCCTGTATGCTATCAGGAAGTGGCTCACTGTCTTGAGAAGTCTATCTCGAAGATTGAGACAGCCATCTTGAGCGCATTGGAGAGCACTCCGCCCGAGCTTTATGCCGATATTGTACACAACGGTATTTATCTGGCTGGTGGCGGTGCTTTGCTTCGCGGACTCGACAAGCGTCTGACTGACAAGATTAACATTCCGTTCCATATAGCCGAAGATCCTTTGCACGCTGTTGCCAAGGGTACGGGCGTGGCATTGAAGAATGTGGACCGCTTCTCGTTCCTGATGAGATAATAAAGAGGGAGGCGGCGGCATGCGTAATCTGTTGCAGTTTCTATTGAAATACAATTACTGGTTCCTCTTCCTGCTGTTAGAGGTGACCAGTTTTGTTTTATTATTCCGCTTCAACCATTATCAGATGAGCGCCTACTTTACGTCGGCCAATGCGTTGGTAGGCAAGGTCTATGAATTGTCGGGCAGCATTACATCTTATTTCCACCTGAAGGAAGTAAATGAAGATTTGCTTGACCGGAACCTGATGCTCGAACAGAGGGTCGCATTGTTGGAACAGGCATTGGAGGCGGAAAAGGCCGATTCTACCCATTTATACAGTTTGGACCAGACCGACCGCATGAAGCTGCAATCGTTCAAGGCGTGTGTAATAAAGAATTCGCTGAACAAGCCGGACAATTACATGACGCTAGACCAGGGCTCATCGGATGGAATCAGGCCCGAGATGGGAGTGGTTGACGCCAATGGGGTGGTAGGTATTGTTTATAAGACATCGCCTCACTATTCATTGGTCATATCGCTGCTGAACAGTAAGTCGAGCATCAGTTGCAAGATTGCCGGTAGCGATTATTTCGGTTATCTGAAGTGGGAGGGAGGCGATTCGCGTTTCGCCTATCTGAAGGATTTGCCAAGACATGCCGAGTTCAATTTGGGCGACACAGTGGTGACGAGCGGTTATTCTACTGTATTTCCCGAAGGAGTGATGGTTGGAACGGTGGACGACATGTCCGATTCGCACGATGGTCTGTCTTATCTGCTTAAAATAAAACTTGCGACCGACTTTGGCAAGGTGAGTCATGTGCGGGTGATTTCGCGTGGTGGACAAGAGGAGCAGAAAGAGATAGAGAAAGGCTATTAAGTGCGGCTGTCAATCGCACGGCTTGGCTGGTGCCTGATGTTTTATTTTTATAGTTGACGATATGATTTATCTGCATAAGATAGGATGGTTTGTAGGTCTGGTGTTGCTGCAAGTGCTTATTTTGAACAATGTGCATATTGCAGGATACGCCACACCTTTTCTTTATATATATCTTATCTTGAAGTTCAATTCGGAGATATCGCGTAATACGTTGATGGTATGGGCGTTCTTCCTGGGACTTACGGTTGATATCTTTTCGGATACGCCGGGTATGAATGCGGCAGCTACCGTGTGGCTGGCTTTTCTGCGTCCTACGCTTTTGCGCTTGTTTGTTCCCCGCGACAAGCTTGACAATCTGACACCGGCCATTAGTACCATGGGCATTGCACCTTTTTTCAAATATGTGGTGGCGTGTGTGTTGATGCATCATTTTGTGCTGATTCTTCTTGAATCCTTTTCTTTGACTCATCCTTTGCAGCTGTTGTTGAGAATGCTGTCGTGCATACTGTTGACGGTGGGCTGTGTCATTGCTTTGGAAGGGATACACAAGAAATAAGAAAAGAAACTCCTAATAAAGAAAGATAAAGGCTGACAGAAAGTAAGAATGGCTAAAGACTACGTACTGGAGAAAAGAAAATTTGTGATAGGACTGGTGGCTATTGTCATTGTGGTCATCTATATCGTCAGGTTGTTTGACTTGCAAATCATGTCAGACGAGTATAAAAGGTATGCTGACGGCAATGCTTTTCTCAACAAAATACAGTATCCTTCGCGTGGAGCCATTTATGACAGAAACGGAAAGTTGCTCGTATTCAATCAGCCGGCCTATGATATAACGTTTGTGCCCCGTGAGGTAGAAAATCTGGATACACTGGACTTCTGTCGGGCGTTGAACATCACGGTGGAGCAGTTTAAGGAACGCATGCGCGATGTGAGAAACCCGCGCATGAATCCCGGATATTCCAAATATACCCATCAAACTTTTATGACCCAGCTCTCGGCCGAGGAATGTGGTATCTTTCAGGAGAAGCTTTTCAAGTTTCCCGGTTTCTACATACAGCGCCGAACTATCAGGCAGTATTCTTATAATTCGTCCGGTCATTTGCTGGGCGATATCGGCGAAGTTTCCATGAAGGATATAGAAAATGATTCATATTATATTCGTGGTGACTATATAGGAAAGCAAGGCATTGAGAAGTCTTACGAGAAGTATCTCCGGGGTGAGAAAGGAGTAGAGGTGTTGCTGCGCGATGCTCATGGACGCATACAGGGGCACTACATGGATGGAAAGTTGGACCGTCCCTCTGTGCCCGGAAAGAATGTGAAGCTGGGCATTGACATCGACCTGCAACTGTTGGGCGAGCGGCTGATGAAGAATAAGATAGGCGCCATTGTGGCCATTGAACCGGCAACAGGAGAAATTCTTTGTATGGTATCGTCGCCAACCTTTGACCCGCATCTGTTGATTGGCCGTCAGCGAGGCAAGAACCATCAGATGTTGCAGTCCGACAAACAGAAACCTTTGATAAACCGTGCCATTATGGGAGCTTATCCTCCCGGATCTACATTTAAGACGGCTCAGGCGCTTACCTTCCTGCAAGAAGGTATTATCCAGACTGAAACGCCTGCTTTTCCTTGTTCGCACGGCTTTTCCTACAAAGGACTGCATGTGGGTTGTCATGGTCATGGTTCACCTCTGCCGCTGATTCCGGCCATTGCTACCTCATGCAACTCTTATTTCTGTTGGGGACTTTACCGCATGTTTAGTGACCGCAAGTATGGTTCTCCCCAGAATGCCATTACCGTTTGGAAAGACCACATGGTGGCCCAAGGTTTTGGCTATAAACTTGGTGTTGACCTGCCCGGCGAGGTGCACGGACTGATTCCTAACGCCAAGTACTATGACCGTGCTTATCGTGGTTCGTGGAACGGACTTACTGTTATCAGTATTGCCATTGGCCAGGGCGAAATCCTAGCTACTCCCTTGCAAATAGCCAACTTGGGTGCAACGATAGCCAACCGTGGGTATTTCATCACTCCCCATATTGTGAAAGACATAGAGGATAACCAGCTGGATTCGCTTTACCGCACTCCGCGGGTGACCGGAATAGACCGCGCCTACTATGAAGATGTAGTGAAAGGTATGCGTGCGGCTGTGACGGGTAGTACCGGAAGTGCCACCTGCCGCATGGTTGGTATGATATTGCCTGGTGTTGAGGCTTGCGGAAAGACCGGTACGGCACAGAACCCGCATGGTAAGGACCACTCCGTGTTCATGGGCTTTGCACCGATGGACAATCCGAAGATTGCCATTGCTGTCTATGTGGAGAACGGCGGATTCGGTGCCACTTATGGCGTGCCCATTGGTGCCATGATGATGGACCAGTACTTGCACGGCAAGCTTTCGCCTGAGAACGAGATAAGGGCCGAAGATTTCAGTAACAGGACTATAATATATGGAACGCAGGAACGGTAGTCCGTGTGTGTTCCCATGAAAGACCGAGATTAATAAAACTGCAACATGATTACAAGACAGGAAAGTATTTGGAAGTCGTTGGACTGGGTGACCATTTTCATTTATATGGCTCTCATCATCTTTGGGTGGTTCAGTGTGTGCGGAGCAAGCTATGACTATGCCGACAATGACCTGCTCGACTTTTCTACCCGTGCCGGAAAGCAGTTTGTCTGGATTATCTGTTCCTTTGGACTGGGCTTTGTGCTGCTGATGCTCGACGACAGTATCTACGATACTTTTGCATACCTTATATATATAGGGCTTCTGGTCTTGCTGGTCGTGACTATTTTCATTGCGCCGGATACGAAAGGTTCTCGTTCCTGGCTTATACTGGGACCTGTCAGTTTGCAGCCGGCCGAGTTTGCCAAGTTTGCCACGGCATTGGCGTTGGCGAAGTTTATGAGTACTTATGGCTTTACCATGAAGACCTGGAAGAATGCCGGTACACTGCTGTTTATCATCCTTTTCCCGATGATGCTGATTATACTCCAGCGCGAGACCGGTTCGGCTCTTGTCTATGCTGCTTTCTTCTTGGTGCTCTATCGCGAGGGTATGCCCGGCGTTGTGCTTTTCACCGGTGTTTGTGCCGTGGTCTACTTTGTGGTAGGCATTCGCTTCGGTGATGTTTTCATAGGTGAATCGCCTACACCGGTCGGTCCTTTTGTCGTGTTGCTGCTCATCTTGATATTTGCCTCGGTCATGACCGGCATCTATACCAAGCGTTGGAAGCCGGTGCGCTATATGTTCAGTGTAATGGTGGTGGTGCTTGCGCTGTCTGCTATTGTGTCGTTCTACATCATACCCTTCAATCTTGTATGGGTGGAGTGGGGACTGTGTGCCTTGGCGGTGGGCTATTTGCTCTACCTGGCTTTGGCCGAACGATACATGACTTATTTCCTGGTGGCCCTGTTCACAGCCGGTTCCATCGGATTCTTTTATTCCTGCGACTACTTCTTCAACAACGTGCTGGAGCCGCATCAGAAAATCCGTATCGAGGTCGTGTTGGGTATGGAAGAAGACTTGGCCGGAGCAGGATACAACGTCAATCAGTCGAAGATAGCCATCGGCTCGGGCGGGCTGACCGGAAAAGGATTCTTGAACGGTACCCAGACCAAGCTAAAGTACGTGCCCGAACAGGATACGGACTTTATCTTCTGCACCGTGGGCGAGGAAGAGGGTTTTGTCGGCTCTTCGGCCGTGTTGCTGCTTTTCCTGGCCTTGATATTGCGCCTTATTGCGGTGGCCGAGCGCCAGCCGTCGGCCTTTGGCCGCGTCTATGGCTACTCTGTTCTTAGCATCTTCCTGTTCCACCTGTTTATTAATATAGGTATGGTGTTGGGCCTGACGCCGGTTATCGGCATTCCGCTGCCTTTCTTTAGCTATGGCGGTTCGTCGTTGTGGGGATTCACCATCCTGCTATTCATCTTCCTGCGCATTGATGCCGGGCGCAAGCGGCGGTTGACTGACTGATGCAGCCCTGATTATGCAACCGGGTTGCACGAATTTCTTTGTTCCTTTGCAGCAAAATCAGAAAAGATATGGAATCGCATCAGCATCATCACCATCATCATGTTCACAATCATCAGATAGATTCGCTGAACAATGTATTCAAGATATCTATTGCACTCAACGTACTCTACGTGGCCATTGAGGCAGGGGTAGGGTTTTATGCCGGTTCTTTGGGGCTGCTGTCCGATGCCGGTCACAACTTGGGCGATGTATTCAGCCTGCTGTTGGCCTTGTTGGCGTTCAGGCTGGCCAAAGTGCATCCTACCGCACGCTACACGTACGGATATAAGAAAAGCACTATACTTATTTCGCTGGTCAATGCGCTGATACTTGTTGCGGCCGTGTGCCTGATTGTGGCTGAGAGCATTCACAAGTTCAGCCATCCCGCTGCGGTCGACGGAACAGTGGTCAGCTGGACTGCCGCCGTGGGTATTGTGGTCAACGGGTTGACCGCCTGGCTCCTGATGAGGCAGCAGAAGGGCGACCTCAACGTGCGGGGCGCATTTCTGCACATGGCGGCCGATACGCTGGTGTCTCTGGGCGTAGTTGTTTCGGGCTTTGTCATTCAGCAGACGGGTTGCGTGCTGGTCGACCCTGTGGTCAGTCTGGTCATTTCGGTTGTTATCCTGGTATCCACCTGGCGGTTGTTGAAGGAAAGTGTCAGCCTGTCGCTCGACGGCGTGCCTTCTTCCCTTTCGAAAGGCGAGGTGTGCGACCTGTTGCGCAATTTGCCCCATATTGAAGATATCCATCATGTTCACATCTGGGCCATCAGTACTACCGAGGTGGCCTTGACGGCCCATATCGTGCTGGGAAATATGGAATATATGGAAAGTGTGAAGGACGATGTGCGACGGACACTGGCAGCCAAAGGCATTGCGCACTGTACGTTGGAGATGGAACTGTCGGGCTGTGACTGCCGTTGCAAGGATTGTGAATGAAAAAAGCGTAGGATATGGACAAGAAAGCATGTGAAGAGAAACTTTTGTCGCACCAGGTCAGGCCGACGGCCAATCGCGAACTTGTCTTGCGCCTGATAGCCGAGTCGGACAGGACCGTTTCGCTTTCCGACATAGAGACGGCGCTTGAGACGGTAGACAAGTCGACCATCTCCCGCATCCTGAACCTTTTTCTCGAACATCATCTGCTCCACGCCATAGAAGACGGGAGCGGCTCGGTGAAGTATGAGCTGTGTGGCGGAAAGTATGAACACAGTGTGCAGGACATGCACCCGCATTTCTATTGCGAGCAGTGCCATCGGACGTTTTGCATGCAGTCGGTGACCATCCCGCCGGTGGAGGTGCCGCGCGGCTATGTGGTCAATTCGGTGAACTATGTGTTGAAAGGCGTGTGTAGCGACTGCGCCAAGAAACAGCACCCGGCCCATTGACAGGGCAGGACATCCCGATGTCATTTTGACACATTGCTTCTCCTAATGCCTGAGAATCGCTTATTTCGGCCCGTTCCTCACCTCTGTCCGATTTTTGGGGCTTCGTTTTCTGTAACCTGTTGCTATATAGAATGGTAGCGAAATCTTTACGTTTGAAATAGAAAACAAACACTGTTTTTAAGGGCCGAAACCGGGTTTTGAAAGAGGGTAAACCGCTGCTCTTGGCATAGCAGTTAACTCTTCGCTCGATAGCGGTTGACTGCTCTCGGCTTAGCAGTGGACTGCTTGCTTCTTCCGAGTACACTCGCATCCTCAAAAGCATCTGTTATTCTCCTGTTTCTGTCATTGTTTTGGGTTAAAAAAAGTCTTGTTCGAGCCTGAAAAATGTCTTTTATTAACCTGTTCTTTTCCTGATTTGAGGATTTTGGAAAAGAGCAGTGAAAGCAAGAGACCGTTTTTTCTGTCTTTTTATTGTTGGTTATAGAATGGAGCAAACTTTTGGGCTTGATGCTGTCAGTTGCTTATGCTGCGTTATGAGTGGATTTTTTTATAACCATTTATCAGTTTTTTGATACCAATTATTCATCCGTATGGCTCAATACAGCAAATGGCCGGTTGGTGCGGGTTTTGTTGCAGTTTGCCTTTTCTGTATCTTTGTTATATTAGGCTATGTATGTTGCATAGTGTTTCTAACAAAATGAGGATATCAGATATGAAACGGAAGATTTTATTGTTTTTATCATTCTTTCTTTGGGTTGGTGTCGTTGAAGTCGCGGCCCAGAATGATTTGGGTGAGTTGGTAGACGGTATTCGTTACACGGTAGGCAATTACGGCACCGATTCGGCTTATGCCCAGGTGATGTCGGTAGAAGGCACGCCGGTGAAACTGAAGTTTCCCAATACGGTGAAAGTGTACGGTAAGAAAGTGCCGGTGAAGGTGATTGCCTCTTTGGGTAGCGGCGGTACTAATCTGCAGGAAGTGACGCTGCCTAAAACGCTGGTAGAGCTGAAGGGCTTCAGTGGGTGCAGGCAGTTGACAGACATTGAGATACCTGAGTCAGTGGTCAAGATAGGCCTTTGGGCTTTCAAGGATTGTGTCTCTCTGCGTTCAATTGTATTGCCCGAAGGCTTGCGCGAAATCGGTTCGTTTGCTTTTGAGGGCTGTACAGGGCTGATGCAGGTTACTTTCCCATCTACTTTGGAGAAGTTGGAAGGTTTTGTTTTTGAGGGATGTACTTCCTTGCGTAGCGTTGTTATCCCTCATTCGGTAAAGGTGGTAGGCGCAGGAGTCTTTCAGAATTGCAAGAATCTGACACAGGTGCAGTTGGGTAATTCAATGAAACAGATTCCGAACGGTATGTTTAATGATTGCAGTAAGTTATCTCAAATCACGATTCCTCAGTCAGTCGAAGCCATCGGAGATGACGCGTTTTTTAATTGTACTTCCTTAAAGCGTGTGCAGTTTGCACCTCAATCAGGTGTGAAAGTTATAGGTGAACGGGCTTTCTGTAATTGTACTTCGCTGACCGGTTTTACACCGAATGATTCTTTTGGCTTGGCTGGCAGTTTAAAGCGGTTGGGCGATTTTGCGTTTTCCAGATGCAAGTCTTTGAATTTTTCTCTTACCACTGCGGCTAATCTGGACAGTATCCCGAAACATGCTTTCTATCAGTGTGAATCATTGAAAGAAGTGTCGTTGAATGATGCATCGTATATAGGTGAATATGCTTTCTGGGAATGCAAGTCGTTGAAAAGTGTCTTTTTGACAAAAGAGAAAATCAAATATATCGGTATGTTTGCCTTTGACGGGTGTAAATCGTTGGAATATGTGTACAATCTGCATTCGGATATAGAGTTTGGTGCGGCTTTGTATTCGGTATTTCCAGACAATGTAGATGTTGGCGATTTGCAACTTTCTTACAGCTATAATTCAAAGGATATGCTGACCAAGGCCATAGCCGAGTGGCAGAAAAAGAAAAAATATGAGACTACGGCGCAATGGCGCAAACGAGTGACGGCAGAGACTCGTATGCAGAAGTACGAGGAACTGAAGGACAGTGTGCGTGCCAGCTACATTGCAAAGTTCAGTCCCGACTCTCTGCAGTGCCGTATTGAGAGTTATGATGCTGATGCAGGCGTGTTCAAGCTGAAAGTGGAGAATCTGAACCTTTATCGGCACTTGGCCATAGGAGGTATGTCGGTGGCCGAACGGACGGTCGGTGACCCCCGCTACTTATACGCCAAGGTACCGGCTGCCGAGGCGGAGAACTTTGAGAAACAGTGGGCGAAGGTGAAACTTCAGCCTACCTACTGTATTACGAAGGACTATCTGGATGTGGCTTCGTGTACCTTTATCCTTGGTAATAAGAAGTATGAGAGCCCCGTGCTCTACGATGACGAAAGTGCTGACCTGAACATTGAACTTCCGCCTTTGGACTTGGACTTGCTGGATAGTGCCACTCCCGATATGGCGGCTGTGAAAGATAAGACAATCGATGAGAATATTCCCGCCACGGGTGCCAATAGCCCCAAGACATTTGTTGTCATCATCGGCAATGAGAACTACAAGCAGGTGGCACGTGTACCCTATGCGCTGAACGATGCCAAGGTATTCAAGGAGTATTGCCAGAAGACGCTGGGTGTGCCGGCTGATAACATCCGCTCTTATCCTGATGCTACCTATGCCATGATGTTGACGGCGTTGAAGGACATACAGGACATTTCTGCCGCCTACAAGGGCAATATCAGCGTTATCTTCTACTATGCCGGCCATGGCATGCCCAGCGAGAAAGACCGCACCACCTATCTGCTGCCTGTAGATGCCGATGGCGCACAGCCGGAAGTATGTATGCCGGTCAGCCGTCTGTACGAAGGATTGGCCAACATGAAGGCCCGCAGTGTCACCGTCTTCATGGATGCTTGCTTCAGCGGTTCGCAGCGTGGCGAGGGTATGTTGGCTTCGGCTCGTGGCGTGGCTATCAAGGCCAAGGAAGCGGCTCCGCAGGGCAACATGGTAATATTTACCGCAGCCAGTGGCGACGAGACGGCTTATCCTTATCGTGAGAAAGGTCACGGTATGTTTACCTACTTCCTGCTGAAGAAACTGCGCGACACAAAGGGTGAAACGACTTTGGGCGAATTAGGCAATTATATTATAGACAATGTGCGCCAACAGTCGCTTGTTGTTAACCGTCGCGGGCAAACGCCTACGGTGTCGGCAGCCGAGTCGCTGGGCGAAACTTGGAAAGACTTAAAACTGAAATAGAATGTCATTGAATACATAAAGTTTGCTTGATTATTGGATAGAAACTGGAATGGATATGTGAGCTTATGAGAATACTACAATATTCATTCCGGTTTCTTTTTTATAGATAATCTTTTCACTCTTGTAAAGCAGTTTAATGTGTCAAAAGTAGATTAAGGTGCGTGTCTTTTTTCTAGAGAGAATTTTGAATCAGTTTAGAAGGGGATTTGAAGAAAAGTTATAGTCTTGACATTGGATTGATAATGCTTTCACAGCCATAGAAAACGTATTGCCTGTAGCTCCCTTTTTATGGGGGATTGCTGATGGTTGGTAAAATGAACTTAGACCGTTTGATCTTATGCCAAGATAGTATGTAAAATTGGTTATAATAGTCTTATTATAGCACGAATTACTGATAGAATTTTATCTTCAGTTTTCGGATAAGTTTTGTGTGAAAGGTTAAAGTTTCTTATTTGCACTTGCAAACGCCTCATAGGGCTGTCTTTCTCTGTTCATACTCGAAAAATAACTGCACAAAAAGTTGCATATTACAAAAAAATGTCAGACTTTTGTGAAGTCAAAAACCTGATTTGACACTTTAGATTTTTAAACAACCCCTAACCAGTTAATTCAATGAGTGATTTTGAAAACAATGTGCAGGAAGAAGTGCAGAAAAAACGCCCCTACAACCTGCGTGAGAAAAAAGAGAAGAATGCTGCCTACAGGTCGCTGATTCGCCCTGAATTGGCAGACGAGTTGTATGACAAGATATTAAATATCATCGTCGTGCAGAAACGCTATCGTGACCCGGACTTCTCTGCAAAAGATTTGGCAAAAGAATTGCAGACAAATACCCGCTATTTGTCGGCTGTGGTAAATTCTCGTTTCGGAATGAATTATTCTTGCCTGCTGAACGAATACAGAGTGAAAGAAGCCATGCACCTGCTGACTGACAAGCGCTACGCTGATAAGAATGTAGAGGAAATCAGTACTATGGTTGGTTTCGCCAATCGCCAGTCTTTCTATGCTGCCTTCTATAAGAATGTAGGTGAAACTCCGAACGGATATCGTAAGAAATTCATCGATAAGAAAAAATAATCTGGTTGACTATCAAAAAAACGATAAAAGGAATATTCTGAGGCTGCAAGTCTTAGGGTACTTCCTTTTATCGTTTCTAATTTATATACCCATCCAAACCAACAAATCCTAAAATTATGAAGAAACAGTTGATGAGTATTGCCGTTGCGGCGCTTCTGGCTTCGTGTGGAGGCAAGCAGGCTGCAACTACGGCAGAAGAAACCAATAAATTTGATTATACAGTGGAACAATTTGCAGACTTACAGATATTACGCTATCGTGTGCCTGGCTTTGAGGACTTGTCGCTCAAGCAAAAGGAGCTGGTCTATTATCTGACCGAAGCCGCTTTGCAGGGCCGCGACATTCTGTTCGACCAGAACGGAAAGTATAACTTGCGCATCCGTCGTGCTTTGGAGGCTGTTTATACCGGCTATAAGGGCGACCGTACTTCAGCAGACTTCAAGGCACTGGAGGTTTATTTGAAGAGAGTATGGTTCTCCAACGGCATTCATCATCATTACGGCTGTGAGAAATTTGTGCCGGGATTCACTCCTGAGTTCTTCAAACAGGCTTTGGCCAGTGTCGATGCAGCAGAATTGCCCTTGGCCGACGGACAGACACTGGACCAGTTCTGCGAGGAAGTATTTCCTGTGATATTCGACCCGACGGTGATGCCCAAGCGTGTCAATCAGGCTGATGGTGAAGACCTGGTTCTGACTTCTGCCTGCAACTATTACGAAGGCGTGACGCAGAAGGAGGCAGAAGCTTTCTATAACGCGTTGAAAGACCCGAAAGACGAAACTCCCGTTTCATACGGATTGAACAGCCGCCTGGTGAAGGAGAACGGCAAGGTGCAGGAGAAAGTATGGAAAGTGGGTGGTCTCTACGGACAGGCGCTTGAAAAGATAGTCTACTGGCTGAAGAAAGCCGAGGCCGTGGCCGAAACGCCCGAACAGAAAGCTGTTATTGCCAAGCTGGTGGAATATTACGAGACCGGCGACCTGAAGACTTTCGACGACTATGCCATCCTGTGGGTGAAAGATCTCAATTCGCGTGTCGACTTCGTCAACGGCTTTACCGAAAGCTATGGCGACCCGCTGGGCATGAAGGCAAGCTGGGAGTCGCTCGTCAACTTCAAGGACTTGGAAGCTACCCGTCGCACCGAGGTAATCAGCAGCAATGCACAATGGTTCGAAGACCATTCACCCGTCGACAAGCAGTTTAAGAAAGAACAGGTGAAAGGTGTGTCAGCCAAGGTTATCACGGCTGCTATCCTGGCAGGCGACCTTTATCCGGCTACTGCCATCGGCATCAACTTGCCCAATGCCAACTGGATTCGCAGCCAGCACGGCTCGAAGTCGGTGACTATTGGCAACATTACCGATGCTTACAACAAGGCAGCTCATGGCAATGGCTTCAACGAAGAGTTTGTTTATAGCCAGGCCGAACTGGATAATATCAACAAGTATGCCGACCTGACCGACGAATTGCATACCGATTTGCACGAATGCCTGGGACACGGTTCTGGCAAGCTGTTGCCGGGCGTTGACCCCGATGCGCTGAAGGCTTATGGCTCTACGATTGAAGAAGCACGTGCCGACCTGTTTGGCCTTTACTACGTGGCCGACCCGAAATTGGTGGAACTGGGATTACTGCCCGATGAGAATGCCTACAAAGCGCAGTTCTATACTTACCTGATGAACGGTTTGATGACCCAGCTGGTACGCATTGAGCCGGGCAACCAGATAGAAGAAGCCCACATGCGCAACCGTGCCCTCATTGCCCGCTGGGTATACGAGAAGGGAGCTGCCGACAAGGTGGTAGAGCTGAAGAAGAAAGACGGAAAGACTTATGTGGTGGTGAACGATTATGCCAAGCTGCGCACTCTCTTCGGCGATTTGCTGGCCGAGATACAGCGTATCAAGTCTACCGGCGACTTTGAAGGCGCCCGCCAGTTGGTAGAAAACTATGCCGTAAAGGTCGATCCTACGCTCCATGCCGAGGTGCTTGAGCGCTATAAGAAGCTGAACCTGGCTCCTTACAAAGGCTTTGTCAATCCGAAGTATGAGGCTGTGACCGATGCCAACGGTAACATAACCGACGTGAAGGTGACTTACGATGAAGGTTATGCCGAGCAGATGTTGCGCTATAGCAAGGATTATGCTACGCTGCCTTACGTAAATGAGTAAAAGCGTAAGGTCTCTATAAAATAGATATTGCACAGGGCACGGACGACACGTACCAGTCGAAGGCCGGATTCGTATCCGCTTCGCGAAGTATATGCCTTCCGTGCCTGTTTTTCGTTTATTTCTCTATTGATTGTTTAAGTTATGGATTTACATGAACAGCTGAAAGATATAAAGACCCAGTTGCGTCTGTCGATGAACGGTGCCGTGTCGCAGAGCATGCGCGAGAAAGGCTTGGTCTATAAACTGAACTTTGGTGTCGAATTGCCTCGCATCAAGGGTATCGCTGCCGGCTACGAGAAGAATCACGACTTGGCTCAGGCTCTTTGGAAGGAAGACATCCGTGAGTGTAAGATACTGGCCGGACTGTTGCAGCCGGTTGATACATTCTTTCCTGAGATAGCCGATATTTGGGTGGAGAATATGCCCAACATCGAGATAGCCGAACTTACTTCGATGAATCTTTTCCAGTACCTTCCTTATGCGCCGGCAAAAGCTTTTCAGTGGATTGCCGACGAGCATGAATATACGCAGGTATGCGGCTTCCTTACCATTGCCCGCCTGCTGATGAAGAAGGGCGATATGGACGAGCGTTCCGAGAACGAATTCCTCGACCAGGCAGTCAGCGCTTTCCTCTCCGGCTCTTATCATGTGCGTAACGCCGTACTTGCCGCTTTGCGCCGATTCATGGAGCATAGCGAAGAGCATGCTTTCAGGGTGTGTCGCAGGGTGGAAGGGATGAAGAACTCTTCCCGCGAAGCAGAGCAACTTCTATATGGTCTGGTAAAGGATGAAGTAGGAGAATAAAAGTGTAAGTAAGAAAAGAATATTGCCAAAAAGAAAAAACTGTACTTCAAAAGTTCTTGTTGAACCTTTGGAATACAGTTTTTTTATGTATTTTTGCGGTGCAAGAGTGGTGACTCTGCACATACATATTAGAATTTAAGAAGCGTTATGCTTATCTTGTGATTGGAAACCTGAGAAATTTCGAATTGATACAAGAAGATAGCATAGTGGTTCTCACGCTATAGGCGTGGGCTGCTATTTCCTACACTTGTATCAAGGTTTTCTCAGGACCTCCAATCAGAACGTGGGCATGCAGTTCCACGCTTTTTTGTTTTTTATAACTATCTTGGGGGACTGGAGATAATAATAAAGTGTTGTTATGGAAAAGGCGGTTTGTCCACATTGTGGGGGAAAATTAGTGGTGGATAAATGTTTAAGTGAAAAAGATGCTGTGATGAAGTGTCGTCATTGCAAAAAGAGCTTTAATGTCTCTTTTGATGAAAAAACATTTCCAGCCAAATTCAATTCTTTCAATTGGGGTGCATTCTTGATGGGATGGATATGGTGTTTAGGTAATGGGAAAAAGGGGTTAGGTTTTCTGCTATTCCTGTTATATTGCTTTATGAATATACCTTATATAGGGATTTTGTTTTCAATTCCAGGTCTTATCATTTATTTTTGGTTAGGTGTAAAAGGAAATAAAATATCATGGAATAATAAAGCGTGGAAATCGGTGGAAGAATTTGAGAAAGCACAAAGAAGTTGGACTATCGCAGGAGTAATACTTCTCTCTATTGCTTTCATTTTCGGTTTTTTCGCTGCTTCTAAATTTTAACTGTAATATTATGAGAATAGAAGAAATTGACTCTAAGGAAAATCATCCCGTCACTAATGAACGCCCAACGGACATTAAGACAATGAAAGAAATCAATCCGAATGAAAATAAGCAGATGTCCTCACATAGTTATTGGTTTCCATTGTCAGTAGGATGCAATAGGTTATTATGTGTATTATGTATTGTATTAACGGTAATCGTAGCAGCAGGACAAGACGAGGATGATGTTGTGACTGCTATCTTCGTTACTCCCATTGTTGGATTTATATTATACTTAGCTGCAATTTGGGTGTATCAAGGTTTCAAAGAATCCTCAAAAGTCTTCGACGACAATGAAAAATAAATACGCAATCCCGTTGGCTGTATTAATCATATTGATATTGGGTATATTGAACTCTATTGTCGATATGGAAATCGAAGAAAAGAAAGAGGAGAATCGGGAACGGTATTTATCGGGGTATTACGATGAACCCATCTTAATGGAGCAGTCTATTTTTACGAAAGATTGGGATACATATCAGGTGCATGCGGCATTTAGTATTAAAATACCTCCTTCGATGGAAGTAAAGGATACAAATTGCATTTATACACCCAATATGTACGATTATCACTGGAAAAGGAGACGTATTAAAAGTCTCCCTATCATCTTTACTCAAAAGGGACTGACTGCAAGAGACACTTCTGCATTCAACACTTATTGCCGAATCATTATTGACCTGGAGCAAGGACGGAAAGGGGAATTCATGAAAGCTGATGAAAAAGAAGAACTGTCCATTGAGGATATTCGCTATATTCAAGAATTAGTGAACGTCGGTGACTACAAATTGTTGGGAAAACCCGAGGTCTGTTGGGTTAGAATTGGATATATATATGCCCTAAACATTGAATACGAAAGGGAGGGTGAAGAAAATTACCATACAAGCGTAAATACCTATCTACTATTTAATGATAGCCAATATATTATCATAACATTGTCATATAGGAGAGAAAATGAGTGCCTGTGGGAAAAGGAAATGGAAGCTGTCATAAGCAGTTTCAAATGGGAGTAGTTCTTGATAGAAAGCTACTGTAACTAAGCCTACGAGTTCAGAAAACCTGCTTGCTAATATGAGCAACAGATAAGCTGATAAAATGCGGAACATTCTCAGCTTATTTGCCTCCCGTTAAATCATGTTAGCCATACGGATTCTCTTCTTCGCCTCCTCCAGATGGAGTTTCTGCTTCTCCGGTGTTATCGGGCTGTGTCTTGTCGAATTCAATCCATTCAATGTTATTGCTTACCATGCTGCGTGTTGCTGCTCCTGTAGAGGCAGGATAGGTGGTTTCAGGGGTGAAATTCACTTTTACATGCTGCAGCTGTGTCTGAAAATCGAAGTCTTCTTCGTTTGCCACGCCTTTTGTGTTCAGCCCTAATCGGAAAGAGCCAAGGCCTTCCAGCTTTACGCTTTTGCCTTGTGCCATGTATTGTGACATGACGTCTGCCATTTCTGTCAATACGGCTTTGACGTCTGTTTTGGTCACAGTGCTCCTGTCGGCCAGCGCTTCTGCTATCTGGTCGGTGTTGACGGGCGAGCCTATTGTGATTGCGCGGGGATAATATACGTTGGTTTTGGGGTTATATGCTTTTTTGTAGAATGCCATATTCGTGATATTTTTTTTAGGTTAATATTCTGATTGTGTTTTGTGGGGTTTGGGCGGCTTGTCGCAAAGGCTTTGTGTGGATGCTTGTCGGGCCATGTCCTGTTGTCTTTATGGAAATATCCCGGCAGGGTTTGGGCCATGTTGTCCATATTCTAACAGGGGATGTTGGGTGTGATGGGTATGACGGAGTGCTTCTGTTTGGCAGGATTGTTGTTTTACTCTGTCAATTTATTTATAGCTTACGTTTGATATTTTTCTTCTCTCTTTAATACTATAACGCAAAAAGTTTGTTTAGGTTACCTGATTAATTAATAAATATTACATTTATATAACACTTCTTAATAGCCTTTTTGTCTACATTTGTTTTACAAGTCAATAAAACAACGACTTATGGCATTATCGTTTGATATTTTTCCATGCTTTTAAGTGAGAAAGCATATAACGTTAACGTTGCAAGTCGTTGCTACTAAGTAGATTCTTATATTTATGGGTGAATAGGCCTGTATTTATTCTATTGGAATTATTGAAATCTCTGTTCTGAATTGGGAACCCTGAGGTGGAGATTTTTCTAAAGGCTCTTTTTGGTGGGTAATTTTTATTGACACATGTATTTAATTTGTGTGTTATCGGAAAACTCCAAATTTCCGGTAAGGGGATTTGTATGCAAAATCGAAATCTTTAGCCAGAGCTTCGGTACTCGTCTTTTCTCCTGATTTTTTCTCTATAGATAGATGATTTGTAAAATAAAGATGTAAAAAAGTTACAAGAAAAAGGAACTTTTTCTGATTCTCTTCGTTACTACTATATGAGTAGTTCAGTAGTAGTTAAGTAGTTCTAATAAGTACTATCATTAGTAAGTAGTCATACTTTAAGTACTATCATTAGTAAGTAGTTCTATTAAGCATTATCAAAAGTAAGTAGTCATACTTTAAGTTCTATCAGTAGTAAGTGGTTATACTATGTATGTTCTTACTTTGCATATTGTGTCTTTACTTTGGAATTCCTCTTTTCTCTCTTTCTCTGTAGCTTTTGAAGAAAAAATCCCTATTATCACTTGCTTTCAACAAAAAAGGCTTAACTTTGTAAGCTGTAAATAGCTGAACACCGATATGGAAAGTCAGAATGTGAAAGATACGGTAAGGCAGATATTCACCGAATATCTCAATGCGAACGGGCATCGGAAGACTCCCGAACGCTTCGCCATACTTGATACGATTTATTCCATAGACGGTCATTTTGATATAGATACCCTGTATTCTCTGATGGTAGAGCAGGAAAAGTTTCGTGTCAGCCGGGCTACCCTCTACAATACTATCATTCTTCTGATAAATGCCCATCTGGTCATCAAGCATCAGTTTGGCACCTCCTCCCAATACGAAAAATGTTATAACCGCGATACGCATCATCACCAGATATGCACGCAGTGTGGCAAGGTGACGGAGTTTCAGAATGCAGAGTTGCAGCAGGCCATTGAGAAGACAAAGCTGAACAGATTCAATCTGACCCACTACTCCTTATACATATACGGTATATGCAGTAAGTGCGAGCGGGCAAACAAACGGAAAGACAAAAATATTAAATACAAGAAAGAAAAATGAAAGTTGACATTCTGTTAGGATTACAATGGGGCGACGAAGGTAAAGGAAAGGTCGTCGATGTATTGACTCCCCGTTATGATGTGGTGGCACGCTTCCAGGGCGGCCCCAATGCTGGACATACATTGGAGTTTGAAGGCCACAAATATGTACTTCGTTCTATCCCGTCGGGTATTTTCCAGGGTGATAAGGTAAATATCATCGGTAATGGCGTTGTGCTCGACCCGGCTTTGTTTAAGGCTGAAGCCGAGGCTTTGGAGGCTTCGGGTCATAACTTGAAGGACCGTCTGCACATTTCCAAGAAGGCTCATCTCATTTTGCCTACTCATCGTCTGCTGGATGCTGCCTACGAGGCTGCCAAGGGCGATGCCAAAGTGGGTACTACCGGTAAAGGCATCGGCCCGACTTATACGGATAAGGTTAGCCGTAACGGTTTGCGTGTAGGCGATATCTTGCACAACTTCGACCAGAAGTATGCAGCAGCCAAGGCACGCCACGAACAAATCTTAAAGGGCCTGAACTATGAATACCAGCTGGATGAACTGGAAAAGGGCTGGTTTGAAGGCATTGAATACTTGAAGCAGTTCCAGTTGGTAGACAGTGAGCACGCAGTAAACAACCTGTTGAAAGAAGGAAAGTCAGTGCTTTGCGAAGGTGCGCAGGGTACCATGCTCGATATTGATTTCGGTTCTTATCCGTTCGTTACTTCTTCCAATACCATTTGCGCTGGTGCCTGCACGGGCCTGGGCATTGCTCCCAACAAGATTGGCGATGTATATGGTATATTCAAGGCTTACTGCACGCGCGTTGGAGCCGGACCTTTCCCGACGGAACTGTTCGACGAGACGGGTGACAAGATTTGCACACTGGGACATGAGTTTGGTTCAGTGACAGGCCGCAAGCGCCGTTGTGGATGGATTGACCTCGTTGCCCTGAAGTATGCTATCATGATTGACGGTGTGACGAAACTCATCATGATGAAGAGCGACGTGCTCGATACTTTCGAGACCATCAAGGCTTGCGTGGCTTATAAAGTGAATGGCGAGGAAATCGACTACTTCCCCTTCGACATTAGCGAAGGCGTAGAGCCGGTGTATGTTGAATTGCCGGGCTGGCAGACCGACATGACCAAGATGCAGAGCGAAGACGAGTTCCCCGAAGAATTCAATGCCTACCTGTCCTTCCTTGAAGAGCAGTTGGGTGTGCCCATCAAGATTGTTTCGGTAGGTCCCGACCGCGAACAGACCATCGAAAGATATACCGAAGAATAATATATTTGCAATAAAACAGTGTGTGCGCAGGCTCGTTGGCTTAGGCCGACGGGCTTGCGTTTTTTTTTATGTGGTGTGTGGCGGATTTGATTGGCTGCTTATCTGTTCGGCCAGAGGCAGATAAATTCATGGAATTCGCTTATCTGGAAAATTTAAGCCCGAAAGTTTGTATTTTCGTGTAGTTTTTTCTGCATGCCCTGCGTCTAATGGTCAAAAAACTGAATGAATATGATATGAAAACATTGGATACAACATTTGCGCAAATGATAGAAGAGCATAAAAGCACCATCTACACGGTGTGTTTTATGTTCTCAAAAGACTCCGATGAAGTGAACGACCTGTTTCAGGAAGTACTCATCAATCTCTGGAAAGGATATGAATCGTTCAAACAACTCAGCAGCATTGATACCTGGATATGGAAGGTGAGTTTCAACACCTGCATTTCCTGCGAACGGAAGAAGAAGGTGCGTGCCACGGTTCCTCTGACCATGGACATCAACCTGTTTGAGGACAAAGACGAAGATGCCAAGCAGATACGCCGTCTGTACGACCGTATCCATCGGCTCAAGCCTTTCGACCGGGCCATCGTCCTGCTGTGGCTGGAGAATATGAGTTACGAGGAAATCGGCGCCATTGTCGGACTTTCGGTCAAGAACGTAGCCGTGCGCTTGTATCGTATAAAGGAGGAATTGAAAAAAATGTCGAACCAGTAAAAAAGTGCATCATTATGGAAAAACAGTCAGATAATTTCGAGTTGGAAGATATGAAACAACAAATCAGGTTGTTGAAGGACAAGTTGGCCAAAGAAACGATTGTGAACGACCGGTTAATTCGGGAATCGACCAGAGACAGGATATCCTACATCACCCGTAAGAAGCGAATCTGCTACGCTATGATAGTCTTTGCCCTGATATATTGCAATATGCTGTTCATCAGGCTGGAATATTCGTGGCTCTTCTGCCTGTACACTTCCTTGTTCCTGGTAGCGGCAGGTATATTCCAGTGGTACAGCCATCAGGGAGTGGAAATGAAAAGGATTACGACTGACAACTTGCTGGACATCAGCAAAGCCCTGGCACGTATGAACCGCCTGGGGTTGCGCTGGCTTTATTTCGGCGTGTCTTTCTGTTTGTTGTGGTTGGTTTGGTTCATGGTGGAGAGCTATCCCAAGGAAGGCGGTGAGTTTATCTGCTACGGAGGATCTGTGGGCTTTGTCGTTGGCAGTGTCATCGGCATCATGCACTGCGTGGTTATCAGACGGAAGGCAGAACAGGCCATTCGGGATATTGAGGAATATACGAAGGATGAGGCTTAGACGGGCTGTTAACTGTCACTAGTCAAATGGTTAACTGCTACCGAGCGGCGAGCAGACTACGGTCATGAGGCGGATTGCAGGTTGTGGGTGGTCCGCCTTTTTTTCTTTACCCGGTCTTGTTATTCTGTGTGGTTTTTCACGGCTGTTTCACAGGAATTCTGTAAATTTGTCAGCACTTGCAGCCTGCTGTTGCAGGTTGGCATGATTGGTTTATTATTAAATCCTGAAGAAATACTTGGCTTATGAAAACACTTCTTTTAGCTTTTACTTTATTGTTGGGCAGTTTCTCTCTTCCCTTGCGTGCCCAGAATTATTCTCCAACGGAGGAAAATTTGAAATCCCGTCAGGAGTTCCGCAATGCCCGCTTCGGCATCTTCCTGCACTGGGGACTCTATGCCATGCTGGCCACGGGCGAATGGACCATGACCAACAAAGACTTGAACTATAAGGAGTATGCCAAACTGGCAGGCGGCTTCTATCCTTCGCGTTTCAATGCCGCCGAGTGGGTAGCTGCCATCAAGGCGTCGGGTGCCAAGTACATCTGTTTCACCACCCGCCATCACGAGGGCTTTTCCATGTTCCACACTCAATACTCCGACTACAACGTGGTAGACGCTACGCCTTTCAAGCGCGACATTCTGAAGGAACTGGCCGACGAATGCCACAAGCAGGGCATACGCCTGCATCTTTACTACTCGCACCTCGACTGGTATCGCGAGGACTATCCGTGGGGACGTACAGGCCGTGGTACAGGCCGCCCCGACCCGAAAGGCAATTGGGCAACTTATTACCAGTTCATGAACAACCAGCTGACCGAGCTGCTTACCAACTATGGCGAGATTGGCGCCATCTGGTTTGACGGTTGGTGGGACCAGGACCAGAATCCTGACTTCGACTGGCAGCTGCCCGGACAGTATGAACTGATACACAAACTTCAACCGGCCTGTCTGGTGGGCAACAATCATCATCAGGTGCCTTTTGCGGGCGAAGATATTCAGATTTTCGAGCGCGACCTGCCGGGTGAGAACAAGGCCGGCCTGTCGGGACAGGACATCAGCAGCCTGCCCCTGGAGACGTGCGAAACGATGAACGGTATGTGGGGATACAAGATTACCGACCAGAATTACAAGTCGACCAAGACGCTGATTCACTACTTGGTGAAAGCAGCGGGCAAGGATGCCAACCTGCTGATGAACATCGGCCCGCAGCCCGACGGTTGTTTGCCCGAGGTTGCTGTTCAACGTCTGAAAGAAGTAGGCCAGTGGATGCAGACTTATGGCGAAACCATCTATGGCACACGTGGAGGCTGTATTGCTCCGCACGACTGGGGCGTGACGACCCAGAAGGGCAACCGGCTGTTTGTTCATATCCTCAACCTGCGGGACAAGGCTCTTTTCTTGCCGTTGGAGGGACAGACAGTGAAGCGTGCCTTTACGTTTGCCGACAAGAAACCGCTGAAGTTCAAACGGGTAGAAGGCGGCATCACGTTGCAGCTGGGCGAAGTGCCCACGGAGGTTGACAAGGTGGTGGAGCTGCAGCTTGACTAAAGCTTTGGCATATCTTCATCTCTTTACTTAAGTTTAACTGCGTTGATTTTCAATTCGCAAGTTTATTAATTGACTGTAGTTAAGGAGATAAGAAGTTAAGGAGTTAAGCCAATACCTTGTAAGCTGTTTGCTTCTTTATTGGCTTTTAACTCCTAAGCCCGTCCAAGACGGGCGATAACTCCTTTTAACTCCTTTTACTCCTTCAAATTTGGCAAGTGCGAAACTTGAGTCCTTTAGAATACAAACGCAATAGAGGCGCCCAGCGTCACGTTGTGCATGGCAGTCCTGCGGCTGTATGAACGCACTTCTCTGTTTCCTTCCTCGTCTGTCCACGAGTTTTTCAGGTCGTAGGTCAGTCGGGGGGCAGCAAAGTCATAGTCGGCATACAGGCGCAGGGCTGCGTCTTCTTTGTAGCGGTAGGTTAGCGACAGGCCGGTGCCTACTTTATATGAATTGCTTTTCCTTATTTTCAGGAAGTCATCGTCTACAAATTCTTCGTTCAGTAGTTCCTGGCGTGTCAGGCCTTCCTGTTGCATGTAGTAGTCTACGTCGGCTTTGTAATACTGGTTGTATTGTGCTTCGCTTACCAGTTGACGGTTGAATATCTGTGGATTGATGCGACATATCGAATTTTGATTGAAGTTGGCAGTCAGTCGGCGTCCGGCCAGTAGCTTGGTGCCCAGCTGGAAATGGCGGCTCAGCGGGTAGGAGAGGTAGAGACCCAGGTCTATGTCGAACATGCCCAGGTGGTCCGACTCCAGCTGGTTCAGCAGAAACATGTTGACCGGCGCTCCCTCCTTCAGGTCGTTGTCCATGTCAAACCGGTTCAGGTTTTCGGCCGGAATGTCAGAGGCTATCGGGGTAGTCGATACCTTCAGGCGTCCGCCTATGCCTATGTAAGTATTGAAGAAGTAGGCTCCTTCGGCACTTACTACCGTGCTGATGCCTGTCCTGAGGCGCATGCTCAGTGGGGCACCGTCTTCGGCATCGTACAGTTCGGCGGTCTTCAGATAAGCGGGGCCTGTGGCCAACCCCATGTTGAAGGCTAGGAAAGACGGTGGGGCATAGCGGTCAAAGCCAGCTGTAGAATGGAAGTCAGTCTTGTTGCGTTTGAAAATCAGGTCACTGAAGAAGTAACCCAGGTCGGTGGATAGGATGCCGATGCCTGCGCCTACCAGTACGTCGCCAATCCAGTGCCGGTTGTTCAGTTGCCGGGTGACGCCGGTCAGTCCGGCCAGTGAATAGCCTCCGATGCTGTACCAGGGACTTTTCATGCCATACTCCTTGTGCAAGATGGTGGCACACATGAAAGCCGTGGCCGTATGTCCGGAAGGAAAGGAGTTGTTGGTCGAGTTGTCAGGCCTCTGTTCCTTGATGCTGTATTTCAAAGCGTTGACCGTGCCGGCCATCAGTATGGCCGAAAATGCATTGCTTACAGCCATCTCTTTCCATGTGCTTCGGCTTTCCACTCCAGCCAGCTTCATGCTCCAGGTGGCTGCCAAGGGGATGTATTGGGTATAGTCGTCGTACTTGCGGTGGAAGGCTGGTTCAAATCGGTTGCGTAGCGTCCTGAAGTGATTGTTATGTTTTTGGGCGATGAGGCCTGATACAACGAGCGGTATGCCCATGTAGGAGAAGTTTTGGCGGAAGGCATATCCGATTCTATTTTGTGAAGTGGGCAACATGTGGTGGCAACTGTCATTGCTGGTGGTTGCACCTATGGTTGAATCAGTGCCCGAACCGAATGTCAGTTGAGCGTTTATTAAACAGAGAGTTGCTAAGAGAATGAACTTTTGTGTCATGGTCTTGTTGTCTTGGATATGGCATACTGGTTGCGGCTGCAAAGATAGCGTGCCGGCATCGTTCCTGGAAAGTTTGCAGATGTACATCTTTGTTGGTTATTTTATTGATTATTAGTTGGATAATTGTTTAGGATGCTGTACATTTGCTGAAATGACATACTTTCAGAAGATGCAGGAGCGGTGGAAAGGTGGTTTTCCTGTCCGAAACGTAAATTATGGGAATATCCGGGTAAAATCTATAATCTGTGTTAATTCCTTCTGTTGCTTGACATTCTTCTTCTATCTTTGGCAAGATATTTGTTCTACTTTCAGAAATTAAACTTAATTAATCATTTAAATAAAGAAAATTATGGGAACAGGAATGATAGGAATGCAATGGATTATATTTATAGGTGTAGCAGTAGTGAGCTGGCTGGTGCAGATGAATCTGCAGAGCAAGTTCAAGAAGTACTCCAAGATACCTACCGGTAACGGCATGACCGGTGCCGACGTGGCTCGCAAGATGCTCAACGACAACGGTATTTATGACGTGCAGGTGACTTGCACGCCCGGACACTTGACTGACCACTATAATCCGGCAAATAAAACAGTCAATCTGAGCGAAAGTGTTTACTCCAGCAACAGCGTCATGGCCGCTGCCGTAGCAGCCCACGAGTGCGGACATGCCTTGCAACATGCTCGTGCATACGCTCCGCTTACCCTGCGCAGCAAGCTGGTGCCGGTGGTTTCGTTTGCTTCAAGCATTATGACGTGGGTGTTGTTGGCTGGCATCCTGATGTTGAATAGCTTTCCTCAGCTGCTGTTGGCTGGCATCATCCTTTTTGCCATGACCACGTTGTTCAGCTTCGTCACGCTGCCGGTCGAAATCAATGCCAGCAAGCGTGCGTTGGTATGGCTCAGTGCCAGTGGCATAACCAATGCTTATAACCACGACAAAGCAGAAGACGCCCTGCGTTCGGCCGCTTATACTTACGTAGTAGCAGCTTTGGGTTCGCTTGCCACACTTATCTATTATATCATGATATTCATGGGACGTCGCGAGTAATCGGGCGTTTTTACGCTTAGGAAAAACTAAAACCTGTAAAATCATTGTTTTATAGCGGATTGTTTCTTATCTTTGAAAACGTTGGCGAATGAAGCTGGTCAGAGAACCTTTTTCGGACGTTGCGTGTTAATTAGACTATAAGTGCGATGGATGCACGGAAAGTCCAGAATAGGGCTGTGTTGAAGTCAGTATTAGCAATCATTAAATAAGTCAATTATGAAAAATCTAAGATTGGAAGCTGTTGTTATGGCTCTTGGCCTCGTCTTGATGGGGCTGATGATTAGAGGGGGCATCAATGATTTTAAGGATAAGGAACGCATCGTGTCGGTAAAGGGTTTGGCCGAAATGGAGTTACCTGCCGATAAGGTCATCTGGCCTTTGGTCTATAAGGAACTGGGCAATGACCCGGTAAGCATTTACAATAAGATAGCCGAAAAGAATGCGGCTGTGGTGAAGTATCTGAAGCAGAATGGAGTGGCCGAAGAAGAAATCAGTATTGCTCCGGCCGAAATTATCGATATGGAAGCCGACCGCTATGCTAGCCAGAATGTAGCTTACCGCTACAATGCCACGTCGGTTATTACCGTAACGTCGAAGAATGTGGATTTGATTCGCAAACTGATTACGAAGCAGACCGAGCTGCTGAAGCAGGGCATTGCCATTGCTGGCGGCGACTATCGTTACAGTGTGTCTTATGAATTTACGGGGCTGAACAATGTGAAGCCACAGATGATAGAGGAAGCGACCAAGAATGCGCGTGCGGCTGCCGAGAAGTTTGCTAAAGATTCCGATAGCAGCTTGGGCAAGATACGCAACGCTTCGCAGGGACAGTTCTCTATATCTGACCGTGACAGCAATACGCCCTATATTAAGAATATCCGTGTAGTTACTACAGTCAATTATTACCTGAAGAACTGAGAGAGGACGGATATAATCTCTTTAAAAGAAGGGGCTATATAAATATGGGTTATGTAGGAGGCGGAGTTAAAGCTCCGCCTCTGTTGCTTTCTCGGAGGCTTTATGGAGCTTATCTTTGACATTTGTCGGCCGAAACTGTTGATATAGGGCAGATTCCGTATCTTATTATTTTGCAGTTCAAGAAAATACTTCTATCTTTGCGCCCGAATTTATATGAGTCAACATAATGTCTCACTGAATTAATTATCAATCAACTTAATTATTTTAATGGAAAACTTAAAGAACGTTGCTCCTATTGAAGACTTCAACTGGGATGCGTATGAAAATGGTGAAGCCGCTACTGGTGTAAGCCACGAAGATCAAGAGAAGGCGTATGACAGTACGCTGAACAAAGTTAACGACCGTGAGGTAGTTGACGGTACCGTTATTGCAATGAACAAGCGTGAAGTAGTTGTTAATATCGGTTACAAATCAGACGGTATCATTCCGATGAGTGAATTCCGTTACAATCCTGACCTGAAGGTTGGTGACACTGTAGAAGTGTACATCGAAAATCAGGAAGACAAGAAAGGACAGCTGGTTCTTTCTCACCGCAAGGCTCGCGCTACTCGTTCTTGGGACCGCGTAAACGCAGCTTTGGAAAACGAAGAAGTTATCAAGGGTTACATCAAGTGCCGCACAAAGGGTGGTATGATTGTCGATGTATTTGGTATCGAGGCTTTCTTGCCCGGTTCTCAAATCGACGTGAAGCCTATCCGCGACTACGATGTATTCGTTGGCAAGACTATGGAATTCAAGGTTGTTAAAATCAATCAGGAATTCAAGAATGTGGTTGTTTCTCACAAGGCTCTTATCGAGGCTGAACTGGAACAACAGAAGAAAGAAATCATTAGCAAACTCGAAAAAGGACAAGTTCTCGAAGGAACTGTTAAGAATATTACATCTTACGGTGTATTTATCGACCTGGGTGGCGTAGACGGTTTGATTCACATCACTGACCTGTCTTGGGGTCGCGTTAGCGATCCGAAGGAAGTGGTTGAACTCGACCAGAAGCTCAACGTTGTTATCTTGGATTTCGACGACGAGAAGAAGCGTATCGCCCTCGGTTTGAAGCAACTCACTCCGCATCCTTGGGATGCTCTCGATCCTAACCTGAAGGTTGGCGACCACGTGAAGGGTAAAGTTGTCGTTATGGCCGACTACGGTGCATTCATCGAAATCGCTCCGGGTGTTGAAGGTCTTATCCACGTATCTGAAATGTCTTGGAGCCAGCACCTGCGTTCTGCTCAGGACTTCATGAAGGTGGGCGACGAAGTAGAAGCTGTTGTTCTGACTCTGGACCGCGAAGAGCGTAAGATGTCATTGGGTATCAAGCAGCTGAAACCGGATCCATGGGAAACTATCGAAGAGAAGTATCCTGTAGGTAGCAAGCACGTTGCTAAAGTACGCAACTTCACTAACTTCGGTGTATTCGTAGAAATCGAAGAAGGTGTTGACGGCTTGATTCACATCTCTGACCTGTCTTGGACTAAGAAGGTTAAACATCCTTCTGAATTCACTCAGATTGGTGCCGACATCGAAGTTCAGGTACTGGAAATCGACAAGGAAAACCGTCGCTTGAGCCTCGGTCACAAGCAGCTGGAAGAAAATCCTTGGGATGTATTTGAAACTGTATTCACTGTAGGTTCTGTACACGAAGGTACTATCATTGAAATGCTCGACAAGGGTGCCGTTGTTGCTCTGCCTTACGGCGTAGAAGGCTTCGCTACTCCGAAGCACCTCGTTAAGGAAGATGGTTCTCAGGCTCAGCTCGAAGAGAAACTTCCATTCAAGGTTATCGAGTTCAACAAGGACGCTAAGCGCATCATCCTGTCTCACAGCCGTATCTTCGAAGATGCAGCAAAGGCAGAGGAAAGAGCAGAGAAGAAAGCTGCCAAGAAGGCTAACAGCAAGAAAGAGGAAACTCCTGTTATCCAGAACCAGGCTGCTTCTACTACTCTGGGCGACATCGACGCTTTGGCTGCCCTGAAAGAGCAGATGGAAGCTGACAGCAAGAAGTAATCAGACTTTAAGCCTAAATACATACGGTTCTGTCTTGTCAAAAAGGCAGAACCGTTTTTTTGTGATAGCGTCTGCTATGCAGAGATGCCCATACTTCCATGAATATTATCCTGTCGCTGCTGATTGTTTCCTTTTGGAATCTGCTGAACAGGCAGTCTGCAATGCTTTAGTAGTTTTAGTATCAGGCAATGTTTTGTTTCAAAAGATACTATCTTTGGGGTAAGATAGCAGTCCACTACTGGCGTGATAGCAGTCCACTGCCAGCATGGTAGCAGTCCATTGCTGGCAAGCAGGCTGTCCACTGCTAGCATGGCGTCAATTCACGGCTGATATAGTCTGTAAGCTTCCATTCAAAATACACTCGTCTGTCTGCTGTTCAATACATACGGCTGCGTCAGCTTGCACATACGGCTGCGTTGGCTTACACATACGGCTTCATCGACTCACACTTACGGCTGCGTATTCTCAAGTCCCTCTTCAGCTTCGTAACTACCTTCTTTAGCAGGCTAAAGTCCCTGTTTACACATGTCAAATCCCTCTTTGGCGAGAGAAGGCAACTATCAAAAAATGCCCATTTCATCGTAGTTTCACACCCATAGAAGGTGTTTTTTCGATAGTAAGTTTCACGCCTTCACGGTCTGTGCAGGCTGCTGATTGTCAGCCAGATGTGGTGAAACCTGCATCTTTCACACCGGCTTCACTGCATTTTCATGCCCCCCCTGTAGAGACGTGGCGTGCCGCACTAGTGTCCCATAAAAATATTAACCAAATAATAT
>USEY01000032.1 GCA_900553815.1 uncultured Bacteroides sp. | reverse complement strand
GATACTATTAGTTCCGAATCGACTACGAATAGCACCGATTCGGAACTAATTCACAAAATTTGCAACGTGGTTTACCGTAAGCATTCGAAGAGTTGTGATTTGCTTTCAAATTAGTATCTTTGACCTATAAAGAACAACTTTATTGCACATGCAACAACTTTGTATTTGTTGTGATTTGCTTTCAAATTAGTATCTTTGACCTATAAAGAACAACACCTCAAGCTACCGCCTTGACTAGTGTCCAGTTGTGATTTGCTTTCAAATTAGTATCTTTGACCTATAAAGAACAACAAACCATCATACATAAAAAGGTACTTTGGGTTGTGATTTGCTTTCAAATTAGTATCTTTGACCTATAAAGAACAACTCGCCACAGCTTGATAGGCTAGCCACGACTGTTGTGATTTGCTTTCAAATTAGTATCTTTGACCTATAAAGAACAACGTCAGGTGATAGCAGCAGAAATGCCAAAGAGTTGTGATTTGCTTTCAAATTAGTATCTTTGACCTATAAAGAACAACAGCTTGTCTAATCAGGCTCTGGGATATATGGTTGTGATTTGCTTTCAAATTAGTATCTTTGACCTATAAAGAACAACTTGTTCCGATATCGGGGCTTACTGCTACAAGTTGTGATTTGCTTTCAAATTAGTATCTTTGACCTATAAAGAACAACTAGTTATCTTTTTTGCTGTCGCGTCCGCAGGTTGTGATTTGCTTTCAAATTAGTATCTTTGACCTATAAAGAACAACTTGACAAACATTCGACTGAAGGATATATCAGTTGTGATTTGCTTTCAAATTAGTATCTTTGACCTATAAAGAACAACCGATGTACAAGTTTGTCGGGTAACATTCGGTTGTGATTTGCTTTCAAATTAGTATCTTTGACCTATAAAGAACAACTCAATGTAGCTTGCTTCAACACATTTACTAGTTGTGATTTGCTTTCAAATTAGTATCTTTGACCTATAAAGAACAACCAGCGCCAGCAGATACGCCAGCGCCAGCTAGTTGTGATTTGCTTTCAAATTAGTATCTTTGACCTATAAAGAACAACGCTACTCCTATAAGTCCTCCCAACCGTGAGTTGTGATTTGCTTTCAAATTAGTATCTTTGACCTATAAAGAACAACGCAAGTTAACATTGATAACAATAAATTTTGTTGTGATTTGCTTTCAAATTAGTATCTTTGACCTATAAAGAACAACTTCCGTGTGACTGACATGGAAGATCTGATAGTTGTGATTTGCTTTCAAATTAGTATCTTTGACCTATAAAGAACAACTTCATTTAAGAATCTCCTCTTCCTCATTAGTTGTGATTTGCTTTCAAATTAGTATCTTTGACCTATAAAGAACAACTGTCCATCACTTTTTAATAAGAAAAGCGTAGTTGTGATTTGCTTTCAAATTAGTATCTTTGACCTATAAAGAACAACAGCTGTCGGAAAAATATAAGTTCTATTCGCGTTGTGATTTGCTTTCAAATTAGTATCTTTGACCTATAAAGAACAACATTCGCTGCGTTGTGGAATCAGATAAGCTGGTTGTGATTTGCTTTCAAATTAGTATCTTTGACCTATAAAGAACAACCACTCCGCATCACACAGCGAAGTTACTTCTGTTGTGATTTGCTTTCAAATTAGTATCTTTGACCTATAAAGAACAACAATTCCTGATAAACAAAAGCCGTAAGCTTAGTTGTGATTTGCTTTCAAATTAGTATCTTTGACCTATAAAGAACAACCAGCCGAATACTTTGCGAGAAAGAATTCCGTTGTGATTTGCTTTCAAATTAGTATCTTTGACCTATAAAGAACAACTATTAACTCTTAACTATTTAGCTATGTTTGGTTGTGATTTGCTTTCAAATTAGTATCTTTGACCTATAAAGAACAACCACAAAGGTAGTCAGACCGTGACCGCAAAGTTGTGATTTGCTTTCAAATTAGTATCTTTGACCTATAAAGAACAACTGAGTTCTGATTCTGAAATTATTCAGTTCTGTTGTGATTTGCTTTCAAATTAGTATCTTTGACCTATAAAGAACAACTACAAAGTTGTTCATCTGTCATACGGGACTGTTGTGATTTGCTTTCAAATTAGTATCTTTGACCTATAAAGAACAACCGTGCGACAAAAAAGGAATTTCATGCGACAGTTGTGATTTGCTTTCAAATTAGTATCTTTGACCTATAAAGAACAACTTTGCATCAGAAACGTAACTAATGAACGAAGTTGTGATTTGCTTTCAAATTAGTATCTTTGACCTATAAAGAACAACTGCGCAGAACAAACACGTTAGGCCAGACAGTTGTGATTTGCTTTCAAATTAGTATCTTTGACCTATAAAGAACAACGCTCACTTCGTTCGGGAATTTACGGTACTGTTGTGATTTGCTTTCAAATTAGTATCTTTGACCTATAAAGAACAACAGAACTTATACCTGTAGCCACAACTACCCGTTGTGATTTGCTTTCAAATTAGTATCTTTGACCTATAAAGAACAACAATAGCGCGCGTATTGCTTGGCAAGAGCAGTTGTGATTTGCTTTCAAATTAGTATCTTTGACCTATAAAGAACAACAGCGGCCGATGAAGTCGGACGCCTGAAACTGTTGTGATTTGCTTTCAAATTAGTATCTTTGACCTATAAAGAACAACTCTTGTTTTGCCAGTACGGGTACTTGATAGTTGTGATTTGCTTTCAAATTAGTATCTTTGACCTATAAAGAACAACACATTCTATGCAACCATCTATGATTCAATAGATTAAAATAAGTTTTAGAAATAATAAATTTGTTGTTCTATTATGGAAGAATCCTGCAAGTTTGCAGGATTTTATTTTTCAAAATAATTCCAATTGTTGGCCAGGAGCATTGGCTTCAACAGCTTTCTTTCCATAAAATATCTTAATCTGTGCAAATTGTTTATCGGTAATACAAAGAATACCTACCTGCCCCAATAGAGGAAGAAAAGATTGGACTCGCTTGATATGAACATCTGCATTTTCACTACTGGCACAATGTCGCACATAGATAGAGAATTGAAACATGGTAAACCCATCGCGCTGAAGCAGCTTTCTAAAATCGGAAGCAGCCTTTCGCTCTTTTTTTGTTTCTGTTGGCAAATCAAAAAATACCAATATCCACATCACCCTATACTCACTAAACCGCTCCATTATTCCTCCACAGGATAGCGTATTTGTCTTAGCTCTCCATTGAAACATTTGTAGAGCGAAGCCGTAGTCTGACCTACAGCTACCATTAACGGACTACGTTTGCCTCCGATATTCACTTCTAAGGTAGGTATGGTGAGCAAAGCTGCTTTCATTTCTTTGTCAAGACTCAGATTACTCTCTCTTCTTTTATAAAGAGAATAAACAAGACGGTCGACATAAGGCCGATATGGCTCCATAATATCATCGGCCAAACAATAAGCGTTGTACCTATTGTGATGATGAATGCCTAAAGTAGGTAACAACCCACTTATCACCAATCCGCGAGCCACAACAGCGCGCAATATAGCATAGCCATAGTTCAAAAGATTGTTAGGAGGAATACCCTCCCTGTCGCGTGTGAACCCTTCTACATCGACAAAAAGTGTTTTCCAATAAAAAGCTGCAGCCCGGGCCTCCAAATTATCGGGATCACCACTCCGAACGTTATTAGCCCAGACATGCATACACTTTACTTCTTCCTCCCGACACCCAACCAGAACCATCGCCTGATTGCGTATCTTGGCCTGTATTGTCTGTTGCCACAACTGTTTCTTTAGGGGCAGGGAAGCTTCCAACTGCTTCCGAAAACGTTCGTTCTGCGTTGTATTGCCATAGAGCGGCAACATCAGTCCCACTGGCATGCTTTTACTATCGCAAGTAATAAGGGCGCAATTATTCTCCAACAGTGCTTCCATGCACCCAGAGGTTATGGTAATTTGCTTATGGTCGAGCACAACAACCCCTATATCTTCAATGGCTCTTGTAATGTCAGCCTGCCGTTTGATGACTTCCGGAAGAGAAGCACTATGTTCCACTTCTGGAAGTTTAATAACAAGTTGCCCATTGCGTAAAGAAAGATAAGTTGGGTTGCCAAAATACAAAGTTTTCTTTATCATGCAGCCTATATTTTAAAAGATATATTACCTAAACGGTCTACCTGCAATGGAATACATATTTCCTTAATCATTTCTGAAGTCCATGCCCGCTGTGCTTTATTATTACTTCCCAATTCAACTATCTGTAAAACAGGACTTGCAATGCTTGCAGGAACAAAATGTGCCTCGCTTTCAGTACAGCTCACCATTTTATATATCCGTTCGGGATTAACACCATCAGGATATTTCCTCTCCCTAAGTTCATCGGGAGTAGGTACATAGACCAAATCATTAGGCGATAATATAAATGCCGGCAATTTACCGTTTTCATCTTCTGGAGCAGGTGATAGTCCATTTTTCAGACGATAGATTGCCACATTCAGAGGAATCGTAGCAAAGGTACGTTTCTTCACTATTTCACCACTTTTCTTATCGACCTGTTCCTGCTCATACACAGCAAAAAACAGATTAGTGCCCTTAGCAGCCTCCACAAACTTGGAAGATTTATTTCCTTTTTGTCCAATCGCAAATTTATCTGCCTTCTCATATTTGCGCACTTTGTAAATAGGCTGATGTTTGCGTCCACCATTCAATGCCGTTATATTTTTGTTCATCCGCTCTATTCCCTCAGGCGAGAAAGCCACTTCTGGCTTACCACCTTCCGCTTCTAAATGACGCAACAATATGGTTTGTATTCCAGTATCGGTAACACTCCCTTCAATTGTTTCTTCATCAAAGGTAGCATCTAGCGCCTTACGCGAAGCGAAAAAACGTTCTTTGGTTTCTTTAGTAAAATAATAAACCGGTATTTTCTTCAGATTCAGTTCTTGCCAGCTATCCTGATGCTCTTCAAAATAGTTCTTTATTTGCTTTTCATTCCATCCTTTGCGGAGCAACTCTACCAATTTATGTTTCAAATCCTTGTCAACAACCTTCATAGGATTAGCCATGACTACTTTGAGGGGAGCTGTGGCCTCTTTGCGCAAATTAACTTCTCCATAAACAGTATCCTTGTGCATAGGTTTCCGGATAGCCCAATTGTCTCCCTTAGTTTGCTTGGATAGAATTGTTTTACCATTTTCCTTACGCTGATAGTAATTTACAGTTTTATTGATGACACGTAAGTTTTGCTTAAAACTGACTACCAATTGCTTTAAGACGTCATACACATCTTGTGTAAAAGTATTCCACGGTTTGTTTACCAACCATTGATAACCTTCGCCTTCTTTGACCTTCGTGCACAATAGGCGTTGCAGGTCATAGCGAGAAATTTTGCTCTTTTCGCTTGCCGATTCATTGTTCAGATAGTTAACAATATTGCGAGATGCACAGGCTATCACAATAGCATCCATTGCATGATGCCGATGGTCAATGCGTTTTTTGTTGAACCCTTTTTGCAAATGCAAAGGCATGGCAGGAATAGCATGTCCACTGGTATTGGAAGATGTAAAATCGGAAGTACCCGTCAATTGATTCATCCGTTCAAAACGTGGCAAGATTATTTTATTCCATACATCATTAATTCCCCAATCTTTTTTCAGACGGTCGGTTACCCCACCAGTACATACCACCACATTCTTTGAAACAGCCTCCTGCTCATCGTCAGTACGCACCACACCCGAGAGTAAGGAAATCACCAGTTTGCTGATATAACGACTATCATTCAGCTGACGCTCAATAAATTGCTCAGGTATATCATCCATCAACAATTTCTTCATCTTTGCACGAGCTTGTGCGTAGCTGTCTTTTACCAGTCGTTCATAAGCTTCGACAGAGAGTATCTGAACCGTAGCCCCGGCTGATAATTGGACCTTCTCGCCATGATGATTCTTGATAAACTCATAGCCCAGCTGATTATCCTTCAGTTTGTTCACCTCTGACTCGCAAATGACCTTGTTGCTGAAGGAATCGTCAAAATAGCGGGACTTAGGAATGATATGTTCAATTTCGTATGCCGGGGTGAACAGCTTGCTTAAAGGAATAACAACACCCGTATAAGGTGACCTATACTTCTGCTCCAGCCATAGACGATAGCGTTTTATATCCGATGCAGTAGGCCTCTTCTTGGCATCCGACTCATTAAATTTCTTCAATATAGCGAGCATCTCATCATATTGTTCATCGGTCGCACACGAAGCGTTCCACGCTCCTTCTTCAAAAATGCGAAGCAAATCTTGCTGGGAGGGAGAATAAGGACGTACGTTTTCAATACCCAGCTCAGGATTCATAAACTCTACGAGCAGTGCCTTGATACGCAAATTGGCATTTTCGTTCTCCTGCATCTTTTGGCTCATTTTTCTGCGTTTGTCGGCAGGATTCTTCATTTCACGCCCCAATTCCACATGAATTTCATCAATCTGTCCGTTCTGTTTCCAAATATCACGAACAGTGCGAAGAGTTTCTAAAACAACCTGTTCCACAATCGGGTTGCGTAGTGAATGTTGTTTAAAGCCAGCCAGAAACTCATCTATTTCAGCAGGCGATTTCCAATTATTGATTTCTCTGGATTCAGAATGGCGGTCATATACGATATAACAGGCAAGCCACAAGGGTAATCCTTTAAATGAAGAAAGTTCTGTCAAGTGAATGGCCTTTTCTCTGACCCTATTTCGGATACTTTCATCATACTCCCCGGTCATAATCTTATCTATTCTTTCACGAGTATGAGTATCAATGTTTTCTGCCTTCCAATAATGCCCCATACGCATTAAAGGCAACAACTTCTTGATTGCCTTGGCAGAATAAGACCCATATGTTTTTTCGAATGGAGGAGTGTTAAGGAATGCATCTACAAAAGGTGTATCTAGTCCGTGTTTGGCAGCAAAAGATTTAAGAGCCAGTTTTAATTCCTCTTTCCCCGATACGGAGTATAACACATGCCACAAAGCCTCCTCGTGCTCAGACGTCAAGAAGTTTGCGGAAATTCCAGCTTTTTCCAAACGAGTCAGCATCATGGAGTGGGTTTCATTGCAAGGATAAATTTTATCCTCTACGTAATTCCATCTGTATTTGCCAACTTCCTTTTTCAAACCAAAGGGCGGATATTTCAGGAATTGCTCTTGTTTTATCTCTTTCCTGTTATTTAACCATTCAAACAAGGCCACATAATCATCCTCATTTTTCAGAAACTCTTGTGTTACATCCACATCAGTCTTCACTTTGTCGCCAACCAGCTTTTCCTTTTGGTAAATGCGCAGATTTGAAACAAATTGCCATAGTCTGAACTCCTGAAACAGAGGGTGAGACTTGGATATACACTTTACAGGAACATATTTCTTTGCGTTAGTTTCTTTATCAAGATATTCATGGCCTTCATAAGGACAATTGTCAATCAATGCTTTTTTACTTTTCAATGGACGTTGATAAAAGAGGATGTCATTTATCAGGAAGTACGACAAATCATGCGAAGCCATCAGATTTCGATGAGCTGGATTGTTGGCGTACAATTCCTCCAAGCATTTCTGGTAAAGCCCACTATCATTCAGTTCAGAGTGAAACTCTTTTTGCTTCCTCAAGATTTGAATCAACTCGTCCTTATAATATTTACGTTCAATGGTACGCACTAACTTACCACGCACCTTTTGCATCGGATTATAAAGAAGTGTATCAAATACATATTCGCCTACACTTTTGCCCGATGCATCCAGGTCATGCTGAGTCTTTTCCTTAATCAATTTCCATTCAGTTTCCCATTCAGCCTCTGAGGGAACTTTAAAACGACAGGAAAGAGAACCATCTTCTTCATGCTTATCCTTCCCCTCCTTATCGATATCCACCGTTACAATGATGTCCTTTTCTTTCCCTAACCAGTCGGGCATTTCTTTCTTGAAAACCTTACCTGCGATTCCATTGGCTAAGACAACCCGATATATGTTCATTCCTTTGTAAAGTTCTTTCGTATCGATGATATCAACAACCTGTTGCCTATCAAAATATTGACGTACTTTAGCCGATACTTGTTCTTCTTCCTCATCTCGCAACTGATAGTAACCTCTTTTTTGATTAAAGTTCAGCAATATCCAAGCTAGCTCTTCTTTTGCTATTTTTTGTGTCAATGCTTTTTTACGCAAATAATATATAGTCCAATCGTAAGGAACCTTGACTTCATTGGCTACAAAATCCGGATTGTGTTTTTTAAACTCCTCAAGCATTTCAGCAAACGAATTTTGGAACAAGAACTGATATTTTCCTACTTCATTTTTACACCAAGCCAGTTTCGGCTCTTTATCGGGCAAAAATTTACCATAGCGATCTAATTGAATAGCATAATGCTCGGGCAAGAAACCTATCAGAGACAATATGCGGTGAAGTCTTTCACGCCGCAATCGCGCCCTCTCATATAAATGCCTGACACCTCGCGCCTGTGTTCGATTCCTTGTCTGAGAAACATTGTTTCCTTTATCAAAGTCTCCTAATATAGCCGCATCCATAGGAATAATTCTGCTTCCAGCTGCTTCTATTCCCTTAAAGGTTTCATTGCCATTCTCATCAATAGATTTGTTTATCACAGCCCACCCAATACTATTGGTGCCCAAATCAAGTCCAAGTATTCTTTTCATAGCAAAATTCAATCTAGTTAAAAATGATATGACAACAAAACTACAAAAAAAATTGAAAAAACATTTGTTTACATACTTTTTTCTTTATATTTTTGCATTACTAATTTGAAGCAAATCACAATAAGGATTATTCCGTTGTGAAAACATTAGGTTTCCCTCGTCCTTTAACGGGGGATTTTTTATACCTTAAACTCTACCAAATAGCAAATATTAAAACATACATTCCATGATTGTTTCTGCTTACCCAACTACTGATATCTGAAAATATTACCGACTGATAAAATGAAGGATGCAAAGTAATTAATGGAAAAGCTGATGAAAACACATGCCTTGCCGAATGCTCACAAAGTCCGCACTCCTCACCGTCCGCAAAGCCAACCTTCAAAAATACCCTTATCTCCTTATCTTATTCAAAGCACAGCTCATCTTTAAGTTCCTTATCCCCCAATGAGCGCCACCCATCACAAATCACAATTAGTCAATTTTGAATTGACGTGTTAGTGGACAAGTGGACGAGGAACAGACTTCTTAGACGAGGATGAGGTGGATAAACACAGATAAATGGTAATCTTAGTAGAGATATGGCGTGCCGCGTCTACGTAAACAGATTGATTTAATTCATTGATTAACAAACATTTCAATACCTAATCATTCTCAAGACGGAGCACGCCCCGTCTCTACTAAGTTAGCCGCTCATCGCCAGCATGGTAGTCCTTCGTTTTACGTCGGCTTTAACTCCAAAATTCTTAGAAGCGGCGAATGAGGCGAATTATTTATTTTGAGCTGACAAGTTTTCCCCTCTCCACTCTCCCCTCTCCACTCTCCCCTTTCACCTCTCCACTCTCACCTCTCCCCTCTCAACTCTCACCTCTCAACTCTCCCCCCTCAACTCTCCCCTCTCCACTCTCACCTCTCAACTCTCCCCCCTCAACTCTCACCTCTCCCCTCTCAACTCTCACCTCTAAACTCTCCCCCCTCAACTCTCACCTCTCCCCTCTCAACTCTCACCGCGCACATAAAATAATCCCCAGCCACGCCCGATGAGGTGAACCAAAGTAGCGCAAAAAAACCGACTGAAACGCCACAAAAACACCGATTGAAATACCACAAAAATACCGATTTACATTGCGAATAAGAATAAAAAAATTATATTTGCACCATTAAAAGATTGCGATTATGAAGTACTTACATAGAGTAGCGGATAAGATACTACAAGAACGGCTTGAAACATTTGGTGCGGTTCTGATAGAGGGGCCGAAATGGACGGGAAAGACAACCACTGCAGAACAACACGCTAAAAGCTTCATTAAGTTACAAGATCCTGATATGGCTGATGAATATCTCGCCACAGCGGCTACCAAGCCATCACTTTTGTTGAAAGGCGAAAAGCCACGACTGATAGACGAATGGCAGGACGCTCCTGTTATATGGGATGCGGTACGAACAGCCGTAGATAATGCCAATGGAATTCCGGGACAGTATATCCTGACGGGGAGCAATGCTGTGGATAAGACCCAAATAAGGCATTCAGGAACAGGAAGGATTACTAAAATGAAGATGTATCCCATGAGTTTGTGGGAATCGCTGGAATCTTCCGGTGAAGTTTCTATACGAGAATTATTTGACAATCCAAATTATGACATAGATGGTGCTTCAAGTAAGTTAGATGTTCCGGAGTTAATACGTGTGGCTTGCCGTGGCGGTTGGCCCGCAACTCTGCAAATGAGTCAGAAATCTGCCATGCTCGTAGCCAAAGATTATGTGAACAGCGTTTGTGAGAATGATATTTCTAAAGTAGACGGAAAACAACGTAATCCGAAAATCGCACGACAAATAATGAAATCGTATGCCAGGAATATCAGCACACTGGCTAAAAAGACCAGTATCCTTGCCGATATTACAGCATCTGGAGATATAACAATCTCTATGGATACTTACGATGATTATATGGAGGCATTAGAAAAATTGTTTGTCATTCAGGACATAGATGCTTGGCGTCCTGCCATACGTAGCAAAACTGCATTGCGTAGTGCACCCAAACGCTGCTTCACCGACCCTTCCATTGCCGTGGCGGCAATGAACATCGGTGCTGAAGCATTGGAGATACAGCTTAAAACATTCGGGTTTATTTTTGAACAGATGTGTGTACGCGATCTTAAGGCTTATACTACTGATTTCAACAGCCGCATATCCTACTATCGTGATCGCTATGGTTTGGAATCCGATCTTGTGTTGCATTTAGAAGATGAAAGATACGCTTTGATTGAATGCAAACTGGGGAGTCAAGAAATAGAAGAGGGTGCGAAACATCTGTTGGAAATCAGACGGCTTATCCAAGAATATAACAAGACGGAAAAACAAGCTCCATTACGGGAACCGGATCTTTTAATAGTTTTGACAGGCGGTAAAATGGCCTATACCCGAGCAGATGGAGTAAAAGTTATACCACTTGCTTGCCTAAAAGACTAAGATTATATGTTCAAGTTTCGGTTTTACCGAATTGAAAATCGGCGAAGCCAAACTTGAAGGAGTTAAAGGAGTTAAAAGGAGTTATCGCCCACCAAGGTGGGCTTAGAAGTTAAAGGCCAATAGACCTGTTACTGCCAATTTTTTCTTTTGCAAGACTATCGGCTTTAACTTCTAACAGAGCAAAGCGAAGTGATAACTTCTATAACTTCTTAACTTCCAGTGAAATATCAAATCAGAAACTTAAGTTATATGTATATGCCAAAGTTACTAATCACTGATAAACGCTGCTAAACAACTCTCCCCTCTCCCCTCTCAACTCTCACCTCTCAACTCTCCACTCTCAACTCTCAACTCTCAACTCTCAACTCTCAACTCTCACCGCGCACATAAAAAATCCCCCAGCCACGCCCGATGAAGCGGATGCGTAGCTGGGGGAATATATTGTTTTCTAACCGCTCGACAGAGGCCGGCTTATTTCTTCTTCCACAGACGTGTCATGTCTTCCAGCGTCTTGCCCTTGGTCTCGGGCACGAGCCTCCAAACGAAGATGGCGGCAATGACACAGATGATGCCGTAGAGGGCATAGGCAAACATGTGGCCAAACTTGTCGCCCATATCGCCCAGGCTCATGTTGTACATGGGCACGAAGGTGGATGACACGATGAAGTTGAATATCCACTGGAAGGCGACGGCTATGGCGACGGCCGCACCACGGATGGTGTTGGGGAAGATTTCGGCTATGAGCACCCAGCAGATGGGGCCCCAGCTGAACATGAACGAGGCGCTGTAGACCATGATGCTGACCACGGAGATGATGGCGGGAAGGCCTGTGAGCACATTGCACAGGGCTACGCCGAAGGCGCCGATGGCCATGCCGATGGAGCCGTAGATGAGCAGGGGCTTGCGTCCCCACTTCTCAACGGTGAATACAGCCAGAAGGGTGAACAGGATGTTGATGATACCCATGATGACGGTCTGCTCCATGGGGTTGCCCATACCCATGCTCTCGAAGATGCGCGGAGCAAAGTAGAGCACAGCATTGATGCCTACTGCCTGCTGGAAGACGCTGAGCATGATGCCGATGAAGATGACCAGCCAGCCGTAGGTGAAGAGGCGTTCGGTCTTCTCGTGGGCCGTAGCCTTGATGTCGGCCAGGATGGTGTGGGCCTGTGCTGTTCCGTTGATGCGACCCAGGACGTAGAGTGCCTTGTCGTCCTTGCCTGTCATGGCCAGGTAGCGGGGTGTTTCGGGCACGAGGAGCACCAGCAGGGTGAAGAGTCCGGCGGGTACGGCTTCGCTGACGAACATCAGTCGCCAGCCTGTTTCGATGGTCCAGGCGGCCGCGTCGGGGTTGAGTATCTGGTTGACGCCTTCAACGGCCTTGATGACGGGGTTGATGTTGTCGCCCAGAATAAGGAAATTGACAAAATAGACTAGCAGCTGGCCAAAGATGATGGCAAACTGGTTCCACGACACGAGGGTGCCGCGTATGTTGCTGGGGGCGATTTCGGCAATGTACATGGGGCAGATGGCCGAGGCCAGACCTACACCTACACCACCCAAAACGCGGTAGAAATTGAAAGCCAGAAGCAGGGAATAGCTGGGCTGGCCGTAATCGTAGAACAAAAACTCGGGATAGTATGACCCCAGTGCTGAGAGGAAAAAGAGGACGCCGGCTACAAACAACGATTTCTTGCGGCCCAGATTGGAGGCGCAGAAGCCTGAGAGGGCACTACCAATGATGCACCCGATGAGCGCGCTGGACGAAGTGATGCCGTGCCATGTATCGGTATAGACAAAGTCTGAAGCCCCCATGAAGAATGCCTGAAGCCCTTTCTCGGCTCCCGAGATGACGGCGGTGTCGTATCCGAAGAGCAACCCGCCCAGCACGGCTACCAGCACTATGGAGAAGAGGTAGGCTTTGCTACCGTTTTCGGTTTGGTTTGTCATGATGTTAGAATTTAGGAATTCAGAGTTATGAGTTATAAGTTGTGAGTTATAAGTTATGAGTTCAGAGTTCAGAAATCTGAAATCAGAAATCTGAACTCTGAAATTTTCAATCATCAGGCGTACATATTGACAATAGCCTCGTAGAGCTCTTGCTTGCCGCTGGTCTGCTTGGGCTCGCCGTTCTGCTTGGCGTAGGCTACGACGTCTTCCAAGGTCAGCTTGCCTTCTTCAAACTCCTTACCCTTGCCGCTATCGAAAGAAGCGTAGCGGTCGGCCAGCATCTGCTTGTAGGGAGACTCTTCGAGCAGGCGTGCAGCGCTTTCGAGGGCACGTGCCATGGCGTCCATGCCGGCAATGTGGGCAATGAAGATGTCCTCGAGGTCGGTAGAGTTGCGACGGGTCTTGGCATCGAAGTTCGTACCGCCGTCCTTGAAGCCACCGCCGCGGATGATTTGCATCATGGCCTGGATGAGTTCGAAGTTGTCGATGGGGAACTGGTCGGTATCCCAACCGTTCTGATAGTCACCGCGGTTGGCGTCGATAGAGCCCAGCATGTCGTTGTCGACAGCTACAGCCAGTTCGTGTTCGAAGGTGTGGCCGGCGAGGGTGGCATGGTTGACTTCGATGTTTACCTTGAAGTCCTTGTCGAGGTTGTGGGCCTTGAGGAATCCAATAACGGTTTCTGTATCAACATCGTACTGATGCTTGCTGGGTTCCATGGGTTTGGGCTCGATGAGGAAAGTGCCTTTGAAGCCGTGTGCGCGGGCATAGTCGCGGGCCATGGTCAGCATCTGTGCCAGGTGCTCTTTTTCGCGCTTCTGGTCGGTGTTGAGCAGGCTCATGTAGCCTTCGCGTCCGCCCCAGAATACGTAGTTGGTACCGCCCAGTTCGATGGTGGCGTCGATGGCGTTCTTAATCTGCACGGCAGCGCGGGCCACAACGTCGAAGTCGGGGTTGGTAGCGGCACCGTTCATATAGCGCTTGTGGCCGAATACGTTGGCTGTTCCCCACAGGAGCTTGATGCCTGTTTCGGCTTGTTTCTGCTTCAGGTAAGCCACAATTTCCTTCAGGTTGGCCTCGTATTCTTCGATGGTGGCAGCTTCGGTGCAGAGGTCTACATCGTGGAAGCAGTAGTATTCGATACCCATCTTCTGCATGAACTCAAAGCCGGCATCTACTTTGTGCTTGGCTGCCTCGAGGGCATTGTCTGAGTCGTTCCAGGGGAAGGTCTTCGTGCCACCGCCAAACTGGTCGCTGCCTTCAGCGCAAAGGGTGTGCCACCAAGCCATGGCAAACTTCAGCCATTCGCTCATCTTCTTACCCATGATTACCTTGTTGGCATCGTAGTAGCGGAATGCCATAGGGTTCTTACTTTCTTTTCCTTCAAACTTAATTTTTCCTATACCAGGAAAGTACTCTTTTGTTGCCATATCTTTAAATGTTTTTAGTGAGGCAAAAGCCTCTGGTTTATTATTGAATTTTCTGTTTAAATATTTCTTTGAGAATTAAGAAGTTATAGAAGTTATCACTTCGCTGCGCTTCGTTAGAAGTTAAAAGCCGATAGTTTCGTAAATGGAAAACCTGTTGCCTCTCGGCCATTAGCTTTAACTCCTATAGAACTTCTCTAACTCCTCATAACTACCTCCTTCAACCAACGCCTTCGAGACGTTGCTTCCAAAGCGCGTAAGCGTCCTGATATTGCTGGCGACGGGCTGCGTCGGGCTCGATGATGGCCAGCTTCTCGAGCGTGGCAAAGGCTTCATTGTTGTCCTTGTAGATGCCTGCACCTATGCCCGCACCCTTGGCAGCACCTACCGAACCGTCGGTGTCGTAGAGCTCGATGGTGGCGCCTGTCACGCCGGCCAGCGTGTCGCGGAAGATGGGGCTGAGGAACATGTTGGCATGGCCGGCATGTATCTTCTGCACAGGTATGCCCATCTGCTCCATGATGTCGATGCCATACTTGAACGAGAAGACGATACCCTCTTGGGCTGCACGGAGCAGGTGGCTCTTGCCATGCAGGTTGAAGTTGACGCCACAGACAGAACAGCCCGTCTCGCGATTCTCCAACATGCGCTCGGCACCGTTGCCAAAGGGCAGGATGCTGATGCCTGCACTGCCGATGGGTGCCTGGGCGGCCAGGTCGTTCATGTCGGCGTAGGATATGCCTTCGGGGGCCACATTGCGCTTCATCCACGAATTGAGGATGCCCGTGCCGTTGATGCAAAGCAAGACGCCCAGACGGGTCTGGCTATCCGAATGGTTGACGTGGGCAAAGGTATTGACACGGCTCTTGGGGTCGTAGTTTACCGAGCCGTTCACGCCATAGACCACACCGCTGGTGCCTGCCGTAGAAGCTATTTCGCCGGGGTTGAACACGTTCAGGGACAGGGCGTTGTTGGGCTGGTCGCCGGCACGATAGGTGATGGGGGTGCCTTCCTTCAGTCCCAGCTCGCGGGCGGCGTCGGCATTGACACGTCCCTGCTCAGCAAAGGTGGGGCGTATGTCGGCTATAAGGGAAGCATCCAGTCCGTAGTAATCCATCAGGAAGCCGGCCACGTGGTTCTCCTTGAAGTCCCAGAACATGCCTTCAGAGAGGCCCGACACCGTGGTGCAAATCTCGCCACTCAGGCGCATGGCAATGTAGTCGCCAGGCAGCATGATTTTATGGATTTGCTCGTAGACCTGCGGTTCATTTTCCTTCACCCAGGCCAGCTTGGAGGCGGTGAAGTTGCCCGGCGAGTTGAGCAGATGAGAGAGGCATTTCTCCTCGCCCAGCGCTTCAAAGGCTTTCTGTCCATAAGGAACGGCACGCGAGTCGCACCAGATGATGGAGGGGCGCAATGCCTTCTGATTCTTGTCGACACACACCAGTCCGTGCATCTGGTAGGAGATGCCGATGGCTTTGATGTCGGCACTGTCTATGCCCGATTCGGCCAGGATGGCCTGCGTAGCCTGCTTCAGGTATGTCCACCAGCTTTCAGGGTCTTGCTCTGCCCATCCCTGCCTCACTGCCAGGATGGGTGCCTCGCTCTTTGGAAAGAAGGCCGAGGATACACACTTGCCGCTTTCGGCATTTACCAAGCTCGCCTTTACGGACGAACTACCTATGTCATAACCTAATAAGTACATGTTAATGAAGAATTAAGAATGAAGAATTATATAAGCTTATTAACCGTTTACCATTAACCATTAATCATTGGCCATTAGCCATCATCGCCTCACCTTATTATATATTTTTCGGTCGAAGCGATAGTAGCGTGCCGCCCGATGGGCAACGCCCTGCTGACGCTCTTCCAAGGGCACCACATACTCCATCATGGCTATCTTCTTATGGAAGTTGCGTACGTCTATCTGCTTGGCATACACCAGCTCGAAGAGACGACGCAATTGCAAAGCCGTGAACTTGCGCGGCAGCAAGTCGAACAGGGAAGAAGGATTGAACTCTACGTATTGCCTGATGAAGCTCATGGCCTCCTTGATGATGAGGTTATGGTCGAAGGCCAGGTCCTTGACATCGTCCAAAGCTACCCAGCAGGCCTGGTATTCGTCCAGATTGCGGCTGAGGGCACGATCAATCTTCACCAGCGACAAATAGGCTATGGTCACAATGCGCTCTACCTTCGACTGCATGGCCCTTTCCAGCCAGTGCACATCTTTGGGATTCTTGGTCCTGTCCTTGGAGCCAAAGGCCTTGAATTGCATCAGGTTGACATTCTTCAAGCCTGTCAGTTCATTGAGTACACGCTGGGCGGCCTCATCCAGGTCCTCGTCCATATATATCAGGCTACCGGGAAGTTTCATATCGTGGAATACCTCACCCTGCTCCTCTCCCATTCGCTTCACCAACAAGACCTTCAGTTGCTCGCCGTCAAATCCTATCACAACACAATCTACCGAAATATGATTGTTGGCCAAGGGCATTGTATGTTCCATGTTCTGCATAATATCTTCTTTTAAGCGGCACAAAGATATACAAGTTTTCAGAAACGGAAAAGAAAGAAACTATAAATTAATCATGTTATAAAACACTATTTTTCAGTAAAATAGTTATCTTATATCATACAATATCAGCAATACGGGTTATCATATCATATACAATATGAACGCGAAAAGAGCGGAATAGGGTACTAATTGTAGCATGTACAATATGGTGCAAAAGTCTAATATATAAGGGTTTCTGACTTATGCAGACCGATGGCAGGAGTGGAAGGGTTATTGTATATCAGCACGGGGCACGGCAGGCAAATGCACAAAAAACGTGTTTTTGTGCGGTTGTTAACAGAAAAAGGCCTAACTTTGCACCGCATTTTTGAAATGACAAAAGGAAAAGCCGCTTTTATACCTTATTTTAATATACAACCAAAGGGGTATTATGATGAGAGGTACTTGCTTTAGTACCAACAAGTCAAAGGCAAATCCGAAACTTGCAAACTGAATATTTAACCAAATAAGTAAAAAAATGAAAGCATTTGTATTTCCCGGTCAAGGTGCCCAGTTCGTAGGAATGGGAAAAGACCTGTACGAAAACTCGGCTTTGGCCAAAGAACTGTTTGAGAAAGCTAATGAGATTCTTGGATATCGCATTACAGATATTATGTTCAACGGTACGGACGAAGACCTGCGTCAGACTAAGGTTACTCAGCCTGCCGTATTCCTTCACTCTGTTATCTCTGCCCTGTGCATGGGCGAAGACTTCAAGCCCGAAATGACTGCCGGACACTCGCTGGGTGAGTTCTCTGCTCTGGTAGCTGCCGGCGCTCTGAGCTTTGAAGACGGACTGAAGCTGGTTTATGCTCGTGCCATGGCCATGCAGAAGGCTTGCGAGGCTCAACCCTCAACAATGGCTGCCATCATTGCCCTGCCCGACGAGAAGGTAGAAGAAATCTGCGAGCAGGTAAGCAAGGAAGGCGAAGTTTGCGTAGCTGCCAACTTCAACTGCCCCGGACAGATTGTTATCTCTGGTTCTATCGAAGGCATCAACAAGGCTTGCGAACTGATGAAGGCTGCTGGTGCCAAGCGTGCACTGCCCCTGAAGGTAGGTGGCGCATTCCACTCTCCGCTGATGAATCCGGCCAAGGTGGAACTGGAAGCTGCTATCAACGCTACTGACTTCCACACTCCGAAGTGCCCCGTTTATCAGAACGTAGACGCCCTGCCCCACACTGACCCGGCAGAAATCAAGAAGAACCTCGTTGCTCAGCTGACCGCTTCTGTTCGCTGGACACAGACTGTAAAGAACATGATTGCCGATGGCGCAACTGACTTTACCGAGTGTGGTCCGGGTGCTGTACTTCAGGGCCTCATCAAGAAGATTGACAAGGACGCTGTAGCTCATGGCATTGCCTGATTAGCTGCATAATATAGCGTACAAATAAGCAGAAGGCGGTAAGGAAATATCAATCCTTACCGCCTTCTCTCTTTCCTGCCCCTGCCGAACGCCAAGGCCGACAGGGCAAGAGCGATTTATCTTTTCTTTTGATGAATAAAAAGCTACTCATTTTTTTGTGTGTCGTCAATGCTTGACGCGCTTGTGTGCCAAAGCTGCCAACGGCTTGGCTGCTATGATAAGCGTCACGGCCAGCAGCACCAATACGATGCCCAGCACGATGCGGGGAGTGAGCTGCTCGCCAAACACCATGACTCCGAAAAACAAAGCGGTCACTGGCTCCAAAGCGCCCAAGATGGCTGTAAAGGTAGAGCCAATGTTGTGGATGGCCACCGTCATGGCCAGCAGGGAGATAATGGTGGGGAACAGGGCCAGGGAAACGACATTGACCCACAACTCGGGAGAGGGCACCATCTGAAGCTCCGTACAGCCTTTGAGTCGCACCACATAAATATTTTTAGACGCAGGATTGTGCGGGTTAAACGGATTTCCTTTATTGCCTAATCCGCACAATCCGTTCTATCCGCGTCTAAGAGACAAGGATAATTCGTTTTGATACACCCTCGTCACCTTGATTCTACCCCGCAGCGGGGTCACAAATACGGTCAGCACACAATGCCAATGCTGGGCAACGACGCCCCTTGCATGGCAAAGCAGATGCCGAACACAGCCGCACTGACAATCCACAGAATGCAAAGCGTCCACTTAAGACCTGACGACATGGATTGCCACTTGAACGACTGATGGAAGATGACCGAAACCAGCATCACCAACGGAATGCCAACCAACAGAATGCCCGCAATATACATCACGATGGCCGACAGAGGCGAAGCCGGCAGAATGAAATCAACGGACGGGAACATAGCAAACAGTGCCGCACCGCCTCCGATGGCTATGGCTATGGCAGCAAACAGCAGCGCCACGAACACAATGCCCAGCACAAAGAGCACAGGACTGCAAAGTATGGCCAGAATGACTGCCCCAATCTTCAACACCCAGCCGGCCAGCATGACGAAGGTATCGCCCACCTGTTGCAGGAAAGTACGCGGTTTGTCCGACTTCATGTAGGAATTTACCCCGTTGGCCATCTTCTCAAAGCCGTCGGTCACGGTCTTGCCAATGTTCTCCACGGTCACAGCCTCTCCCCTCATGCTCAACTTCTCGGCAGCTGTCTTGGCCTCAGGTATCAGCAGCCAGCACACTATGTAGACGGGTACCAGCGTACCATATCCGCATATCAGCACCACCAGCAATATCAGGCGCATCAGCGTAGCATCCCAATCCAGATAAGCAGCCATACCGCTGATGACACCTCCCAGAATCTTGTCGTCAGGATTGCGAAACAGACGCTTGCGCGCCTTCCCTTCCTCCCGATAGCCATAATTCGGACCACTGCCCGTTTGTCGGTCCTGACCGGCGATTTCTTCCTCCTCGCCCGTCTCCATGTCCTCGGGCTTACCCATACGGGCTATCACCTCTTCCACGTCGGCAATCGTTATCACCTGTTTGCCACCCGTCAGTTTCTCGACAAACAGTTCAGAGATGCGTCGCTCTATGTCGTCCACAATCTCTTCAGCACCGGCCTCCTTGCGAAAGTGCTGTTTCAGGTTATTTAAATAGTTGTCCAGCAATCTATAGGCATCCTCGTCTATATTGAAAACCGTACCACCTAAATTTACACTCAAAGTCTTTTTCATATCTTGTTTCTGTTTAATTAATAACTATATATCAAGGATAGAGACACCCCTATCACTGATCACTGACCACTTACCACTGACCGCTCATCACCTCCGTTTCCTCCTGCAATGTGATTTACCGTTTCATTCAGTTCTTTCCACGAAGTCTCCAGCTCTCCCAGAAAGGCTTCGCCCTTCTCTGTCAGCCTGTAATACTTGCGAGGTGGTCCCTGAGTCGATTCTATCCATTCATAGCTCAGCAAGTCATCGTTTTTCAATCGGGTGAGCAAAGGATAGAGCGTCCCCTCCACCACTATCAGCTTGGCCTCCTTCAGCTTCTGTATGATGTCCGAAGCGTATGCGGCCTCCTTGTGCAGCAGCAGCATGATGCAATACTCAAGCATGCCCTTGCGCATCTGCGATTTCACATTATCTACATTCATCTTTTCTGTTATTTTGGTTACATCCTTCCACGTGGATATCTGTACCGGTCGTTTGTATGGCACAAATATATGTATTATCATGGTACCTTGCAATGCAAAGTACCATATATTTGCACTAATTAACAGATATGAGGTAGCAGACACCTATTGCAACACTCGCCAATACAGCCTGCTCTCACCATCCGGAAAATAATCGGAAAAGTATCCTGCTTGCAGCAAATCCTTCCTCAGAAGGCTGCGATAACCACCCAAAGAACAACCCTGCAATAAATATGAACCATTATGAACTTGACTCTTATTCATAAGCTCCTTATTTTTGTATCAAATTAAATTCTCAAAAGTATATGAAAACATGTTATCAGTTCATCTATGCAGCCTTGTTTGCATTGCCTGTCATAGGATGCTCTTCAGAACAGGCCGAAACACCGGAGCCTGATGTGCCGGAACCTGTGCAGATTCCAATCTCTTTGAATTGCGGCATCACGACCTTAACAACACGCGCTACCGACACCGGATTTGAGAAAAACGATTGCATAGGTCTCTATGTAGTAAACTACAACGGAGAAAGCGCCGGCACCCTGCTGCCCGAAGGTAACCATGTGGACAACATGAAATTTACCTACAACGGCAGCTGGACTCCCGACACTCCTATCTATTGGAAAGACGACACCACCCCGGCCGATTTCTACGGCTACTATCCTTATGCCGCAACTCCTGCCAATGTGGAAGCTGTGCCCATCACAGCCATGTCAGACCAAAGTACGGAAGCCAACTACAAAGCCTCCGATTTCCTATGGGGCAAGACCCTGAAAGTTACCCCTACGGAAAAAGCCGTCGGCATCACCCTCAATCACCTGCTCAGTTGCGCAGTGGTCAAGGTAACCGCCGGCAACGGATTTACAACCGAGGATTTGGAGCAGGCCAACATCCAGGTCAAGCTGAACAAAGCCGTTTGTCAGGCAACCATGAACCTGAAGGACGGCAAGGTGACTCCAGGCACGCAGGAAGCTCAGAGTGTCTCTTTCCTCCGCGGCGAGCAGAACGTATTCAAGGCATTGATTGTACCGCAAACCGTTCCGTCAAACGACAATTTCTTTACCATAACGATAGACGGGCGCGACTTCAACATGAAGAAAGAGTTTACCTTCGTCGGCGGCCAGCGCCATACTTTCACCATTACCGTCAAAAAGACCAGCAACGGCATCAATGTAGACATAGGCGACTGGGTGGACGACGGTGAAGACAATGGAGGCGTAGCCGAATAACCCGAACATAACATGTAATTCAAATCGCAACAAAAAGACAAACAACTCATGAAAAAAAACATCATAAACAGCTGGACCATGCTGGCGCTCCTGGCACTGACAGCATGCAATGACGATACCTTCGGCCCCAACGGAGCGCAGGAAAACAGCGGACGCCCCATCGTCCTGTCCGGAGAAATAGACCAGGTAGCAGTAACCCGTGTCAACGACAACGGATTCTGCGACGGTGACGAGATGGGTGTATATATCGTTGACTACCAGGGTAGCACGCCGGGCACCCTGCAAAACAGCGGAAACCGCGGCACCAACGTAAAACACACATTCGATGAAGCTGCCTACAAGTGGAACTCCGCCTACGATGTTTACTGGAAAGACGACCACACCCACATTGACATCTACGGATACTACCCCTTCGGCTCACCCGAGGATGTAAATGCCTATTCCTTCAAGGTTAAGAAGGACCAGTCGGCAGAAGCCACGGCCAACGAAATGGGAGGCTACGAAGCAAGCGACTTCCTGTGGGGTAAGGCGGCAGACGTAGCACCTACCGAGAAAATCATACGCATCCCTATGCGCCACCGCATGAGTAGCCCACGCATCACCCTGGCCGAAGGCGAAGGATTTGCCGAAGGAGAGTGGAGCAAACTGGAAAAACAGGTATTGATAAAGAACACCCGCCAAGATGCCCTTATCAATTTGGCTGACGGTAGCGTCACTGCCACCGGAGAGGTTTCGCAAACGGGCATCATCCCTTACGTAAAGAATGACGTATTCCGCGGCATCGTAGTGCCTCAGACCATTTCCGCCGGCACCAACCTGTTCACCATCACCGTCGACGGGGTTGTCTATAACTTCAGCAAAACCGAAGACTTCACATACGTCAGCGGCAAGATGCACAACTTTACCATCCTGGTAAACAAGAAAGAGCCGACAGGTGAATACACCTTTACCCTGGCCGATGAAAGCATCACCGCCTGGGAAAACGACGACGTGTCGCACGATGCAACCATGAAGGAATACATCATCATTGAATCTTCAGCCGGACATCTGAAAGACTCTATTACGGCAGCCAAGAAAGACTACCGGGAAGTACAGAATCTAAAAATAACAGGAGAAATCAATGGAGTAGATTTCTACTTTATGCGCGATTCGATGACCATGTTAAAGGCTTTGAATCTAAAGGAAGTCAAAATAGCGCGCACAGACGAACTCTTGCACTTTGAAAGCGGTTCCTGCCAACCCCGCACTTATGATGAGGACGAGATTCCTGAGGGAGCCATGGCCAATAAGAGTTCACTGCTCCAGTTAATATTACCTGACAAGCTGAAAATCATCAATGTAGGAGCATTCACCGACTGCATAAATCTGTCCGGTTCACTGATAATCCCCGAAGGCGTAACCAAAATTGAGGCCGGCGCATTCTATAACTGTAAAAACCTGACAGGCACATTGTCTTTGCCCAGCACACTGACCTCTCTTGGTGATGGATGGGACCGTTACTGGTATGGAGGAACATTCGGATATTGTGGCTTTACCTGCGAACTGATACTGCCCACCAATCTGGAATATATCGGTACTACCTGTTTTGCAGAATGTACCAACCTGTATGGTGCACTACACCTGCCTGACAAATTGAAGACCATCGAAGCCGGTGCGTTTCATAATTGCAGAAACGTCACTGGAAGTCTGAGTATCCCACAAGGAGTCACGGCTATACCGGAAACAGCTTTTGCTTCATGCGGTTTCGACGGTACTCTTACACTACACGATGGAATTGTAACCATTGGCGAAGCAGCATTCCAGGATAACCATTTCAAAGGCGAATTGTCCTTACCTAAGGATTTGGTCGTATTAAGTAATAGCGTATTCTGTGGCTGTGACTTCTCTGGAGAATTAAAGCTTCCTGAAAGATTAAGAACCATAGGTTCCAATGTATTCGGAAGTCCATCCAGTGCAAGTAACTGGCGATTAACGGGCGTGCTTGAAATCCCGGAGGAGGTAATCAGCATAGGTGAAGGAGCCTTTTATAATTGCAGCAGTTTGGAAGGTATCATTATTCCCGAAAGCGTAGAAAGCATTCAGCGCGATGCGTTCTACCAGTGTTTTGGCATCGGAAGTATTGTCTGCAAAGGTTCCATGCCCCCCTACGTACAGGACGGAGCTTTTGATGGCGTATCCAAAGACAACTTCACCCTTGAGGTACCGGAAAGCGCCATTCAGCAATACCAGGCAGCAAGCGGTTGGAGCGATTTCAAGCGCATTGCCGCCCACCGCGAACTGGTATGCCGCCCCAGCATAGCCAACGCCATCAATACCAAGTGCACCCGCACTCTCGTCATCGACGCTGAAGGCGACTGGACCGTAGAGAGCATGCCCAACTGGTGTACCCTGTCGCAAAACGAAGGAAGCAAGAAAACCGAGATAACCCTGACCATTCAGGAAATGGCTTCGGGAAGCGCCATGCGCACCGGAGAAATCGTCTTCAAGCTGAAAGACCAGGACTACCGCCATAAGTGTACCGTATCCCAATACGACTACAACTATGCCGAAGATGAAATCATCACCCTGCAGAAAGCCACACAAGGCAACCGCGGAGGCATCAACCTTGTATTCCTGGGCGACGGATACGATGCCAAGGATATTTCGGACGGCAAGTATATGAAAGACATGCAAGACCAGGTAGAGAACTTCTTCGGCATTGAACCCTACAAGACCTATCGCAACTATTTCAATGTCTACACCGCCATTGCCGTATCACCCGAAACCGGTATCGGTACCATCAACACCATCCGCTATGCCAAGTTCGAGACAACCTATACGGGCGGCGTTGGTCTGAAATGCGATTACGATGCTGTCTTCGACTATGCGCTAAACATACCCACCGTCACCAAAGACAACCTGAAAGAATCACTCATCATCATGGTGCCCAACAGCACCGACTATGGTGGCATTTGCCAGATGTGGGAAGACGGTTCGGCCATAGCGTTCTGCCCGCTGAGCACCTACGGCTATCCGCTCGACACACGTGGCGTCATCCAGCACGAGGCCGGCGGACATGGATTCGGCAAGTTGGGCGATGAATACATCTACCACAACGAGTTCATCGATTTCTGCAGCTGTACCTGCTGCGGACACGTCTATGAATTCAACTGGGCCAAATCACTGGGATGGTACGACAACCTCTCCCTCAGCGGCAAGATGCACGAAGTACCCTGGAGCCAGCTGATATTCGACGACAAGTATAGTGATTTCGTTGATATTTTCGAAGGCGGATTCATGCACAATCGCGGCGTCTACCGTTCCGAGCAGAACAGCTGTATGAACAACGACATCCCTTACTACAGCACCATCAGCCGCATGTCCATCGTAAAGCGTATCAAACAGTATGCCGGCGAAAGCTTCAGCTACGAAGATTTCAAGGCCAACGACGTGATAAGCAGCGAAGTCACAACGCGCAGCTTTAACGATGCAGGAAGCAGCATACATCATTTCCAGCTACCGCCTCAGATTCATAAAGGCAGCCCGTTGAAGTAAGATTTTAAGTTTAGAGTTATAGTAAAATGATTTAAGTTTCGTAAGTATATTAAAAGGTTGTAGTTAAGAAATTAAGCCAACATCTTTGTGAAAATATGCCGACCATATACTTGAACTATCGGTTTTAACTTCTAAGCCAACCTTAGTGGACAATACACCTTCAAGTTTAGCACTTGTGAAACTTAATAATAAAAAGATAATAGAATGGACAATCAAACAACTATTGGACGCTTATTTGGCGAAGATATGATAAGCTTTATTATACCAAGCTATCAAAGAGCTTATTCTTGGAGAGTAGGAAAAGATGGACGTATTGGTCAAGTTGAAATGTATTTGAATGATATTATTGACCAACCAGATAGTTCCAACTATTTCTTGGGGCACTATCTCTTTGAGAAAACCCCAAGGAATAGGTATGAGTTAATTGATGGACAGCAAAGACTGACAACAACGGTTATTTTTATGAGTTGTTTAGTTAAAGAATTACGTAAACGTGGAATCGAAAGTTTCGAGTATAATAATATACAATATGCTACAGAACAAATATACGAGCGTTACCTTCAGCCACGATATGGAAACCAGAAGTTTGAGACGGTTTCAGAAGATTCTTCTTTTTTCAACCGAGTAATTATTAAATGTGATGGTGACTACAATAAGATAGAAACGGGGAGAAAATCAGAGCAACGCATTCGTGAAGCTATATTATTCTTTGAAAAGAAAATGTCTGCGACAACAAAGGATGAAACTCTTTATAAATGGTTTTATGTGATAGACAATGCCATAATCACAACTTTTGTGTTGAGTGGTGAATCAGCAAAGCTCACAGCTACCCAGATATTTGCCTTTCAGAACGACCGAGGTTTGGGATTGACTACATTAGAAAAGCTGAAAGCCTTTCTAATGCACCAAATATATAGGAACAATACCACTAATGCCATTAGTAACATCCGCTCAATAGAAGCTAAATTTGCTTCTATTTATACCTATGTTGAAAGGCTTGAAACCAAAGAGGACACAGTGTTAGGCTATCACTGTTCAGCTTTCCTTTCAAGTTATGATTCTCCATTAGAAGCAATAAAGGAGAGTTTGCTGTGCACAAATGATAAAACTAAGTGGATTAACGATTTTACAAGTGAATTATGCCGTTCCTATTCTTTGATGTGTGAAATAGAAAATACGTGGCATCTGTTTAACAGTCTTATATCTGATGTATGCATTCTTGACAAAGCTGATTCCATGCCATTAGTGCTCAAACTGTGTCATTATAATAGTAACGGAACAAATATAAAAAACAATCCAGCCATTGACAATGCGTTAAAATTGGTAGAGAAAATATTATTCAAAATGACTTATACTTTGGGTGATTATCGTACCAATAATCTAATATCCATTGCCAAAAACTACAAACCTGATGGATATGAAAACCTACTATCAGAACTCACAGACAAGTGTATTCACGGGTTTCAGCAGTACTGGGATTTTAATGGAAACTGCCTGCGTTACTTTACTGTAAACAAGTATCATTATTATAGAGAATTGCGATATGTACTATATAAATATGAGAACTATTTACGTATAAAAGCATGTCAACCTCTACTGTCACCTGATGAATGTACTAATGTTTTTCGTGATGTGTCTGTATCAAACACGTTAGACCATATTACCCCACAAACACCTGATTTTACAGAATATTCTGAAGAGTTTTGTAATGACTATCTTAATAATATAGGTAATTTGTCTCTTCTTACATGGGGTAATAACGCCTCCAAGAAAAATCACAATCCTGCGGATAATGACGTAATGGAAATGTATAATAGTATTTTCTATTCACATAAAGAAATCTACGAAACACTTAAAAGAGAAAAACAATGGGGTGAAAGACAGATAGAAGAACGTAGAGATAAAATTGTTACATTTATTAAAGAAAATTGGTTGAACTGATTTTTGAAACTTAAAAACTAACTAATATGCACCATAACAAGTTATGTCACACATGGAAAGCAGGACTTCTGGCTGTCCTGCTGATGTTGGGAAGCGGATGCAGCGACAACGAATCACCGCTACCTGCTGCCGAAGATGAGAATGCGATGTCTTTCAACGTCATGCACCCCCGACAGGTCGCTACCAATACCCGCGTCACCAGCACCGCCTTTGAAGCGGGCGACCACGTGGGCCTATTCATCACCCGTCAGGATGCTCCACTCGAAGTATCGGGCAACTATGTCAACAATGCAGCCCTGACTTTCGACGGCAGCCAGTGGAACCCCGAAAAGCCCATATACTGGGATGGCGGCACCTACAACATCTATGCCTACTATCCGCAGGTCAGTCCGGTAGTTTCCGTCGACAACTTCCCGTTCAGCGTATCCACCAACCAAAATACACCGGGCAGTGGTGAAGAACCCGGCGGATACGAAGCGAGCGACTTCCTGTGGGCCTCCAAGCTGAATGCAACGGCCTCCGGCACACCGGTCAACCTGCAATTCTCGCATCGCATGAGCCGCATGCTCATCCGCCTGGTTAAAAGCGAGGACTATGAAGGCGATTTGCCCGAAGACGCCGAGGTCTACATCCATAACACCGTACCCCAGGCAACCATCGACCTGAGCGCCGGCGTTGTCACACGCGACAGCCATGGCACGCGCCAAAGCATACAGGCACAAAACCTGGGCAGCCATAAGTATGCCGCCATCATCGTACCTCAACGCCTCGACAACCGCCAGCCCCTGGTCGAAGTCATCATGAAAGGCGTGTCCTACTTGTACGAAAGCAAATTTGTTTTCAAACCCGGCATACAGCATACCGTGCAGCTGGTTATCTCCAAGAATCCGGAACAAATCAAGATTGAGATAGGAGGTGAACTGGAAGATTGGGATGAATAATTTAAGTTTCTGAAGTAGTACAGAATTATCAGTCAACAAGTTGACTTAGGAGGTAAAGCTTCATACACAAGTTTTCTGAGAATTAATCCTCTGTTGCTCTGACCGGCTTTACCTTCTGAAGCCCACATGAAAGTGGGCTGATACCTTCTTTACTACTTTATTACTGACAAGTTTTGGCAAAGCCAAACTTGAATGAATAACAGATATATTAGGTTATAATGAAGGAGTTAAGGAATTAAGAAGTTAAGGAGTTAAGCCAATACATTGTAAGAAAGTTTTCAAGTTTTTAAGTTTTTTGAAATAATGAAACTTTAGCTCCCGCATCGAGTGCAGGATGACCATGCGGACGAAGACAGAATACAATCCATCTGCGGTAATCTGTGTCATCTGTGTGCCATGATTGATTGTTTTCGGCTTTAACTCCTCAGCCCGCCCTGGTGGGCGAAAACTACTTTTACGCGCTCTAACACCTGCAAGTTTTGCACTTGCTCAATCTGAAGATATTAACTGGTGGGGAGATGTCTTCCTTCTTTCTTCAACTTTTGTTAAAGGGAGAAGGATAGACATCTTAATTTTAGAGTATCTTTGCCATCGCATGTGCCATACTATATCACACAACAAATATATGATTCGCATTCTACTATTGCACATATTGACCTGCGCCCTGCTGTTGTCGTCCTGTCAGCCGGCAGATGTTGATACCACCGAGGCTCTTCCTTTCAGCAACGACGGAAAAACCTGGGGACTCATCGCCACCGACGGAACCGTCATCCTGCCAGCCAACAGCCTTCAGCACCGCCCATCCCCCATTGTAGGCGGCATGTTCAGCATGAGCGACTCCACCGGACGCATATATCTATACGACTCCCGACACCCGTCATCGCCCGTCAGCCAACGCAGCTTTGTGTCCATAGGCCATTTCTTCGAATCCGTGACACCCGCACTCGAAGCATCCGAAGGACCTATCCTGCTGATAGACAAGCAAGGAAACAACGTAGCGTCTACGGCCCAATATCCCCAATACGAAATTGTGCTGATGCACAACTTCAGCAACGGACTGGCCCTGTTTGCTACGGCCAGCGGCAAATACGGCTATATGGATACCCGGGGAAACATTGCCATACCACCCCTCTACGACCGGGCCTACGATTTTCACGAAGGACTAGCCCTGGTCGGAAACACCAACAGCCAGGGGCAGACCGGCTATCTGCTGATAGATACCGACGGCCAGGCAAGCACAGCCATCGGCCTGTCAAACTCCCTGCTCGATACCCGCATTGCCGGCAACCGGCTGCTTTTCTATAACATCAGTTCCCGCCATCTCGGCTTTTTAAACCAAAGTAGTGACCTCCAGTTCTACCTGCCCGACCATATCGACCAGGCCTCACGCTACCTGTACGACATGGCCGTCATACGGTCCAAGCACCAGAAGGGCCTCATCGACCTCCAGGGCAACATCCTGCTGCCCCCCGTCTACGAAAACATCCATGTGGCCGGCCCCGAACTCGTTGCCCTGAAGAAAGACAGTCTATGGGGCATCACGGACCTGACAGACAACCCGGCCATACACTTCCGGTACGACTCCATCGGACACTATTACGGCAGCGGACAGGCCATTGCCCGCAAACAGGGACGCAGCTTTTTCATCAACAAGCAAGGAGAACCTGCGGGAGAGACATATGCTTATATCCTCGAAGACTCCACCGCAAGCCGCCTGTGTCCCCAACGCTTCCTGATAGACATGCCCGCCCAAGTCCCAACCGCCGAGCCTGCGGCACAGCCTCTTCAGACACAGGCAAATGCCGACATGCCATCCCAGCAAGACAGGAAGGAAGACACCCCGACAGCCAATACCAGCCGGATAGAACAAAACGACTGGAAACAGATAAGCAAACAGCACCCCTTCTACCAGGAAGCCATCAAAGTGGTATCCGGAAAACTGGAAGAAAAAGATGCTGAAAACAGAAGAATGATACTGAACTATGTGGAACACCTCCGCACCTCCTATACGACCAAAGATATCGACTTTCTGGAACAGCTGTTCAGCGAGAATGCCCTTATCATCGTAGGCACCGTCGTCCACTCCTCCCAGAAAGAAACCAACTACCTGTCACCTGCCCAGGTGCTCTACAATGTCAGAAACAAACGCCAGTACCTGGACAAGCTGAAACAGGTGTTCAATGCCAACCGAAGCATCGACGTCCAATTCAGCAATTTCCACATCATGCGCCACCCCACCATCAAAGGTATCTACGGAGTAAGCCTGCGGCAGCAATACCGGTCCGACATTTATTCAGACGACGGCTATCTCTTCCTGCTTTGGGATTTCCGCGACGAGACCGCCCCCCAAATCCATGTACGTACCTGGCAACCGCGCATGCAGACCGACCAGACACCGATACCTGAAAACGAAATATTCAACATCAATAACTTCAACCTGCAATGAAGCACGCCTTTCCTCACATATTGTCCTGCCTGGGTCTCATCCTGTCACTCCTTTTCACAACAGCGGAAAGCAGCGCACAGGATTTTACCGTACGCCATTTCCGAATGATACCCAACGACATCACAGCCTATATCGAGCCCATCCGCGACCTCAATGACGAAGCCTGTGCCTTGTTGAAGGTCGTGGGCGACAAGGATTTTGTCTTCTCCTCCCCTCTGGGAATCGTAAAGCGCAAGAACGATGTAGGAGAAATCTGGATATACCTGCCCAAAGGCAGCATCATGATAACCATCAAGCATCCCCTGTGGGGAGTCATGCGCGATTACCGCTTCCCCACCCCGCTGGAGTCACGCATGACCTACGAGCTTTTCCTCGACCAGCCGGTAGGCTATCGCCATCCCATAGTCATGCCACCGTTGCAGCAGCCCCTCCTCCCCGACACGACCCTGTTTCTGGCCGGTCCCCTGCCCCTCGCGCCTGCTCCGCGCCCCCGCAGGCCGCGCGAACCTTGGAAACGGCTCATGCTGCTCAACGTCGGACTGCATGCCGACGGTCCCTCCATCGGCTTGCGCCTTGCCCTCATGAGGCGCCACGGTGCCTACCTGCTTGCGCAGAAAGATTTTCATCCCATGCCACAGACCGAAGGAGTATGCGACAAAAACGGACTGCCCGACGGTGCCGATGAAATCCCCTATTATACCGGACACACCGAAAACGGACGCTGGGCACTGGTAGCCGGAGGCATCCACCGGCTCACAGGTAATCTGTGCTTATACGAAGGAGTGGGTTATGGCCGCCGGGATGTGGCGTGGGAGCAGTACGATGGCGCCCTTCTGCGAAACAAGGACTATTCCTACCGGGGCATCTGCCTGGAAGCCGGCTGGCTTTACCGCTTTCGCCGCATGGCCGTGTCGGCCGGAGTAATGAGCATCCAGGCACGCTACTGGGAAGCCATGCTCGGTATTGGTATTCACTTCTAAACAGCAACAGCAAACAAGATGAAAAGACATCCCCATACTTATTTTACACTACACTGCATGCTTTTACTGCTGGTGTTCCTTGCATCATGCAGCCACGAAGAAAATCCCACGAACCTGCCACCGGTGGTACACGTAGAGGAAGCTACCAACATCACACGCACAAGCGCCGACCTGTCGGGACAGATTGAGCAGAACAGACAAAACTCCGTCAACCGGATACAGTTCCGCTACGGCACCGGCTCCGACATGCAGCAATACATCAGCATAACCCCCGGCCAGGAAATATCCGCCCACCTCACCGGCCTGCAGCCCGGCACCCTTTACTACTATTGCCTGGAGGCTGGCAACAAATACAGCATGATACAAAGCGAGGTCATGACCTTCGAAACGCAGCCCAACACCCCACCCACCATCAGCCCGGTCAGCATGCTGAACCAAGGACCGGTCAGCATCACGCTGGAATATGAAATCCTGAACAATGGCGGCGAAGACATCCTTTCTACCGGTTTCTACTACCGCAAGCAGGGCGATGCCAACGAACAGAAAATAGAACTGAACCCGCAAGGCAACCGCTTAAAAGGACGCATCTATGGCCTCCAAATGGATGCGGACTACCATATTCAGGCCTATGCCGCCAATTCCATCGGTGAAACACGAAGCGAAGCCTACCTGTTTCACACCGAAGAAGCCGTCGTCCTCACTCAGGCAGGAACCCTGAGCGAAGCCATCAGCCAGGAAGAGAAATACCTGTTTGCCAACCTGAACATGGTTGGACCGCTCAATGGAACAGACATCCGCTACCTGCGCGACATGATGGGCATCGATATCAACGGCGACCAGACTCCCGGCATATTGGAAAATATCAACCTGAACGACGCATCCATCGTATCCGGCGGAATAAGCTACGACGGCAACCGCTATACCACCGACAACACCATCAGCCAAGGCATGTTTTCCTACTGCAAGAAATTAAAGAAGCTGACAGTACCCGCCAACACGGAAATCATCGAAGAAAACGCGTTTGAGAACTGTAGCGGCCTGACCCAACTTCATATCTCGCCTGCCGCCCGGCAGATAAGTCCTTCCGAGGGTTGCACCAGCCTGACGGAAATAACAGTGCCTGCCGGAAACCCCTGTTTTACCTACTCCGATGGAGTGCTCTACAATAAGGACATCACCTCCGTATACTGGTTCCCTGAAAACAAGACCACGCAGGAGTTCCAACTGCCTGCAAGCGTCACGACCATTGAGGCCTATGCCTTCCGCCATTGCCGTGCCACAACGATCCTGCTCTCTCCCGCAACCACCAGCATCGGCCGGGAAGCCTTTACCGCCTCATCCATACAGAGCATCACTATACCCGACAAGGTAGAAATCATCCCTGAAGGATGCTTCCAGCAGTGCAGCCAGCTCACCTCCGTCACGCTGGGCAGTAACATCAACTATATCTCCGCATATTGTTTTGACCAATGCCTGGCACTCAATCACCTGTATATCAAGGCCACCGAGTTTCCTCCGGTATGTGTAGCAGAAACATTCTCCGGTGCCGAGCACCTGTTTGAAACATGTACCCTGCACGTACCTGCCAATCATAAGGGCATCTACTCCACCCATAAAACCTGGGGAAAATTCAAGCACATTGTAGAAGAATAAGATATTGAGGTTTCGGAGTTGCAAAGTATTAAAGTTAGTGGAGAGTTGAGAGTGGAGAGCTTTCAGAGTGGAGAGTTGAAAGTGGAGAGTTGAAAGTGGAGAGCTTTGAGAGGGGAGGGTTGAGAGGGGAGAGGGGAGAGTTGAGTGATAAGTGGTGAGTGCGGGGTGACTATCCGGGCGGTAGTAGCATTAAAATATATCCGCGTTTATCCGTCCCATCTGTGTCATCTGTGTGCCATTATTGATTCGCATTGTATTGGCTTTAACTTCTAGTTCGCTCCGCGAACGCTAACTTCTCTAACTCCTTTAACTTCAGACTCTCTAGACGCGGATTGCACGGATGAAGCGGATTTATTTTTTTAAGTTGATGAGTTGACGGGGATTACTGACCACTAACCGCTTACCGCTCATCACTAAACAATTGGCCTTTAACGCCTAAGCCCACCTTGGTGGGCGATAACTCCTTTTTAACTTCTTTAACTCCTTCAAAATTAGCTTCGCCTATTTACCTAGCTCCAGTACCTGGTATCTTTTATAATCAGGCGACTCCTTCTGCGCCGGCAAAGGAAACTCTTTGTCAAGAACCTGTTGCCGCTTTACGGCAGACACAGAATCTGCCTCCGTCGCTGTCTCCCAATAGGGCCAGTCCGATTCCGACAGCGAGTAATTGCCATAGACAGGTAGCAAATACGACGCCCCGCTGCGCCCGTCATAAACCATGTAGACCAGCGTAAAAGCCAGCAATGCCACAGCAGCCATCGCTACCCAGCGATAGACAGGAGTCGGAGCATCTTTCTTTTCCAAGGCTCTCACCACCTCCTGTGCCGACGCATACCGTTCCTCCGGTTTCCTGCGTGTGCACCGTCTCGAAACGGCCGCCAGCCTGCTATCCTTCAGCAGCTCAGCCATCTCTCCCATCATGATACCCAGCGAATAAATATCTGCACGCAAGTCCAGCGGCTGCCCCACCTTCAATGCCTCCGGTGCAATGTAATAACGCGTACCCGCCGGAATCTTCAAAGCATCGTAGTTGTCACAGTCCGACAAGCCGAAATCTATCAGCTTTATGTTATGGCCATTATGCGTCACCAGCACATTTTCCGGCTTCAAGTCGCGGTGCACAATCTGCTTCCCGTGCAGATAGCCCAGTGCGCTGCATAGTTCCGCCACAAACTTTCGGGCAAGCACCGGTGTCAGCAACCCGCGTTTCATCACCTCCCGCAGGGTCATCCCGTCAATATACTCCATGACGATGCAATGCCCCAGCTGCGGCAGCGTCTCCCAGCCCATGACCCTGCACACATACGGATGCTCCAGCTGATAACCTATATCAAACTCCTTGCGCAATGCCTGCTCGTAAAAGGCATTGCCCACATATTCCGGCTTCAGCGCCTTCAGTATGTGCAACCTGTTATACCGCTGACAACGGAACAAACGCTCAAACCCGGAAGCAGAGACATATATCTCACACAAATTGGAGAAGCTCTGCTCTCCTGTCTGATAATCAGCGTCTATGAATCCTGACGAAATCGTATTATCTGGCATCTGACAACGTGTTTAATAAAGTCAACCCACCATTGCGCCCCGCCAGAAAAGACGAAAGCCTCTCGCCGCTGCGCCACACATAAGGCAGGAAAAGCGGTTGCCCCATCATGAATGAAACGACTTCAAAACGGTCTCCTACCAACAACTTGGACTGGTGCGACTCCTTCACCTCAAACAAGTCATTACCCTCATAGCGCAAACGCAAATAGCGGTTGGGTGACCATCCTATTTCCAGCTCCGTCCCCGGCCCCAGATCCTTCGTCAAGACCTGGTAGGCAGAGAAAAACGAGGAATTATACACATTACTTGTCTTCAGCCAGTTACAGAACTGCTTGAAGTTCGTATGCCCCACATAACGCGACAGTATATCCAACGTGCGCATACGCGGCAAATGCGAATCATTCACATACCCCCACAAACGTTTCAAGGTGGAAGTCGACACCACATCATTCACCTGCTGTTTCAAATAAAGGGAAAATTCATCAAAGTCTGTCGAAGTATGCAGCGGCCTCTGATACCTGTTCTCTACCTGTATCAACAGTTCTGCTATTTCCGGTTTATATATATTCATATAGACAAGTAAGTGAATTACTTAAGTTTCTGATTTGATATTTCATTGGAAGTTAAGAAGTTATAGAAGTTATCACTTCGCTTTGCTCTGTTAGAAGTTAAAGCCGATAGTCTTGCAAAAGAAAAAATTGGCAGTAACAGGTCTATTGGCCTTTAACTTCTAAGCCCACCTTGGTGGGCGATAACTCCTTTTAACTCCTTTAACTCCTTCAAGTTTCGGTAAAACCGAAACTTGAATGAATTATTGGTTTACAAGCCTTTAAGCGCCATCATTACTGCAAGAAATCAGTCAAGATGCTCAAAAACTTCACAACCGTTTATCCATGTTTTTTCCGTAAGCAAAGATAATAAAAACGGGCCAATTACAGCCATATTTTAATAAAAATTTCTGAAGCAGTAAGGTATTATCAACCCGTGTCAACCCACAAGACTTCAGAGACAAACTGACAAGGTCAAATACCTGCTATTACACACTAAATTACCCAAGAATTCTTGTCAACTTATTTTCTTGCCAACTTGTTAACTGAAAGTTGAGCTTGCAAAATTTAAACAGGCTCTTAACTCATTTTACCCCGTAAATTATGAAAGTTGAAATAAAACATCTACTTTTGATAAGTATTCAGCTGAAAAATGCGCATGATACGGCAGCCTTGAACAATGCTCTGCTAACAAGTATTCGCACGTCAAGACCAGCAAGCCGTTTTCATGAGGCAATACAATCAGGGAAATTTCCCTCCCGTTACGAAAATCATTTTCAGCCGTCAGAAAAAAAATAAATGGAGGAACCGACAGATGAAAAAAGAACTTTTACACTCATGCCCGGAGTTGATTGATTATATCAACGAGATAGGTTTTCTTCCCTTACTGCCAATGGGAATCCCGGGATGGTCGGCCGAAGAGTGTGTGGATGAAGACTGCCAATACACCCCGCTGGCCGAAGGCGGATGGGAATGGCCGCTCTGGAAGTGGAAGGGGGCCATCCTGCAGGAAAGCGGTTGCGCATACGGCAAGTTTTTCGACCGCAAAGCCGCATTCATCAGCCGCGAGTGGTGGCCCGACTTTTGCAACTACCGGCGAAGCGTCTGTCCCCGTCCGGCAGAAGGGAGCATCGAAGAAAGTATTCTTGACATTTTAAGGGCAGAAGGAAGCCTCATCACCCGCGAGCTACGTGCTGCTTGCGGCTTTACGGGAACCAAAATGCGAAGCAAATTCGACGCCTACCTGACCCGTCTGGAAATGGGTGGCTACATAGTGACCGAAGACTTTGTCTACCCTCACGACCGGCACGGGCGTGAATATGGTTGGGGATGGTCCTTGCTCACAACCCCGGAAGCCCTCTTCGGAAAAGAAGCATGTCACCCCGAACGTACCCCACAGGAATCATACGAACGCCTGACAGCACATTTCAGAAAAATCTTACCGAACCCTTCCGGCCGACTATATGATTTTTTACTAAAATAGTCCGGTTCCTGCGTTTCGCCAAACGTGACTATCGCCTATAATAAGCGAAATCCGTATGGTTCAAACGCCCTCTGCATATTATCCTCAAGTTTAACTTGAATATGTCACGCATTAATGCTATATTTGTAGTCAGTATAGTAATCATCTTCTGTTGGCTACCATGATGGATATACCAAGAAAACCATTGATGCACTTTGTGAATCCGTTTACCGACATTGGATTCAAGATAATCTTTGGACAAGAAGCAAGTAAGGATTTGTTAATAACGCTTCTCAATGAACTCCTTTTTGGGGAACATCATATTGAAGACTTAACATTTCTGGATAAAGAAGACCGCTCCAACAACATCTCGGACAGAGGTATTGTTTACGACCTTTATTGCCGCACCTCAACAGGTGAATATATCATTGTGGAAATGCAAAACCGCTGGCATAGCAATTTTCTGGACCGTACACTTTTCTATGTATGCCGCGCCATCAGCCGCCAGACTGAAAATCCTGACGCAATAGCCGTCAATGAATTATTACAGGCCAAATTGGAAGGACAAAAAGGAAGTCAGATAGCCAAAGAGGAAGCAGTAGCTTATGGCAGACAACAGAGCAAGAACTATGGCGACAGATATAAACTTTCTACCGTATATGGTATTTTTCTGATGAACTTTGAGGAAGAGGGTCTGGAACCCAAATTCCGCACAGATACGGTTATCGCCGACCGCGAAAATGGTCGTGTGGTCAATGCCCACTTTCGTCAGATATATCTTCAGTTTCCTTTCTTCCAAAAGGAACTGGCTGAATGCAAGACACTATATGACAAATTAATTTACACATTAAAGAATATGATGTACTGGAACAGAATGCCGGATGAACTGAAAGACCAAGTATTCCAACGGCTAAACCAGCTGGCCGCCGTGGCCAACCTGTCCGAAGACAATCGCATTGCCTACGATAAGGCAGTGGACAGCATCATGATTGGAATTGCGAGGGATGAAAGTATGTTGATGAAAGGAATACAGCAAGGACTGCAACAGGGAATTCAACAAGGGGTTCAACAGGGACGTATTACGGAAAAACAGGAAAATGCACGAAACCTGAAAAAGTTGGGCGTAAGCATAGACATCATTGCCCAGGCAACCGGACTTACAGCCGAAGAAATTGATAAGCTGTAACCTGACTGCTTCATAATCTTGGATTGATATTTTCGTGGTGAATCATTTTTTAGACGCGGATTGCGCGGATAACACGGATTGATTTTTTAAGTGGACAAGTTAACGAGATACGAGTTGACGAGGAAAGTAACTTTTTGAGTATATGTGTTACTGGACTATGTGAGCAGTAAAGGACATCTACCGCGCAGCCGACGGTCATCAGACCGTCATCCCACACTTGATGCGGGAACTTAAGTCAACTCCATCGCTTTGTTTTAGTTCCCGGCTCAAGGCCGGGATGACCATGCTGAGGGATGGCGTATAATGAGATGAGTAACTGATATTCTTTAGATACGGATTGCGCGGATAAATGGTAATCTTAGTAGAGACGTGGCGTGCCGCGTCTCCGTATA